>CAKTVK010000039.1 GCA_934623455.1 uncultured Eggerthellaceae bacterium
GGGTTTGCCCCCCATCGGAAGCGGCTCCCACGTTGAGTTCGCCCTTCTCGTTGGAAGCGCCGACATCGCCCAGCGTGCCATTTTCAGTAGGCACGGAAAGCACATTCTCATCCGCGTTCGAAGCGGGATCCGCATACGCCGGCGTTGTAGCGCCAAACGGAGACAGCCCGAACATAAGGATGAAAGCCATCAAAAGCGACACAGCTTTGTGGCGCCAGGTGGTTTTCGATGCATCCATATACAACTCCTTCCTTTTCTTTTTCTTTCCTTTTTCCGTTTGCAAAAAAAATCGGGCGACAACATCGCGAAGATGCTGCCGCCCGTTTTTGCCGCATAAAACCAATCTGTCAGCCTAAAGGCTAACGTGGTGCGCACTGCACTTTTGCAAGGTGATCCCGCCTTGACTGCAATGCATCCATTTCAGCAGGTCTCCTGACTCACGCTTTGCGGGGACGCGTAGAAGCTCCCCGACAAAACCAGCAGCGAAGCCTTCCCGAGCTATTGCCCAGTGACCGCAAGCTGCACATGCCTGCTGTGCTGCTGGCCTTAGCGCTTACAGTGGCGGGTACCGTCCAGGACTTTCACCTGGTTCCCTTATCGGCCGCCAGCGCACATGCATCGCCTGACCGACCACCGTATGCTGCGATTTCTCGCAGCCACAATGCGCTGTATGGAGTATGAAATTGTCAACTTGCTTCTTGCTTGGCACCTGTTACTGTCCGCTTTCGTCTGCAGCGACAATCCGCCGGACAGATGCACGCACCAGTTCAAAGAGTAGCACATTTACCAATGCCTCCGCGCGCTCTTTAAGCATATCTTTAACATAGGACGATGAATGTAAAATACGGAGAGCTTCGACGACATGTTGTCGTTTTTTTCGCTCGAATGCGTAAAATATTCCTGTTCGGGGTACCTCGGGGAATATTTGCAGACCGGCCAGCGCCGTTTGAAACGAAGTGGACCCGCAAAAGCCCAGGTCGCATATCGCTGGCGATGGAGGAACAAGGGTCGGTGCCCCTTCAACCTACCCCGAACAGGAATATTTTGCGTTTTGCCGCCCGATTTCCAACAACATGGCCTTCGCTTCGTTTCTCGTCGCGGAGTCGTGAGGCACGCCCTTGCCGGCGAGCGACGTAGGAAGGTTGCGTATTGATTACAATGCGAAACCCCATCGCTTTTCATTGTTTCGGCCGCTTTCAGGGCATGTTGTTGAAAAACCAGGGTCAAATTCGGAGTTGATGCAGTTTGGAAGTAGGTCGGGCTTTCAACGGTGTTCCAGCATTTCGATATATTCCAATCGAGTATAGTTGTGAACTGGTATTTTGAAAATTTTTACCTTGTCAGGAAACGTCTTCCGTCGAAAAAATCCCCGATTCGCGCTCTCAACCTACTTCCAACCTATCACAACTTCGAATCTGGGAGCCATTTTGCAACAACATGAATGAAATCGGAGACAGTAGTACCCCCAGCGCGCAACCCCCAAAGAGGGGGGCGGCAGTGAGGTCGTGAGGCGACGACAACTTTTGCAGGGGATAGCAACCAGCAAGCAAACAGCCCCAAAGGGGCTTCCGTTGGCAAGGGCTGAGCCGAACTGCGACGCTTTGGATAAGTTAAGCAAGACACAAGCACGAAGAAGCATTATCCAAGCGGAGTCGTGAGGCGAACCCTTGCCGGCGGATGCCCGAGCTACCAACTAGGTAATCCCGCCCTTGTCAACAGATGCCCCAAGCGCGCAAATTGTTGACAAAAGGTGGGGTAATTTGTCAACAAAGCGGGTTGGGGACCGAACCGTTAGAGTCGAACGGGAATGCCGCAAGAGCGCATGTACTCCTTAACCTGGCGCACAGTGAACTCGCCGAAATGGAACACGCTGGCAGCAAGCACGGCGTCTGCCTCCCCTTCCAGGACCCCTTCAGCAAAATGCTCGATCTTGCCCACGCCGCCACTCGCGATAACGGGGATGTCCACCGCGCGCGCAACCGCACGCGTTAAGGCACAGTCGAAGCCATCGCGGCTTCCGTCGCGATCCATGCTGGTCAGAAGGATTTCCCCCGCGCCGCGACGGCACGCTTCAGCCGCCCATGCCACGGCATCAAGCCCGGTGTTATTGCGTCCGCCCGCCGTATAAACTTCCCACTTGTTGGGGTTTCCCGGTACCGCTTTCGCGTCGATAGCGCACACGATGGCTTGGCTGCCAAACGCCGCCGCCGCTTGCGTGATCAGCGACGGATCCTTCACCGCTGCAGAATTCACGGACACCTTATCGGCACCAGCGGCAATCATGGCACGGATGTCCGCCACGCTGCGAAAACCCCCGCCCACGCAATACGGCAGGCGCAGCTGAGCGCTCGCATGCGACGCAAGCTCAATGGTAGTAGCACGGTTATCGCTAGTTGCCGTGATGTCCAGAAATATCACTTCGTCGGCTTTTTGCTGGTCATAGCGTTGCGCCAGCTCAATGGGGTCACCCGCATCGCGCAAGTTCACAAAGTTCACGCCTTTGACAACGCGCCCGTCCTTCACGTCCATGCAGGGAATTACACGCTTAGCAAGCACAGGAGCCTCCCATTCCGCAGGGGTCTTTTGTCGCTTGCGCCACGTTGTAGGCAAGCGTCACTTCGTGGCATTTCGCAACGCCTTGTGCCAGGTCAAGCGAGCCTTCGTAGATAGCGCGGCCCGTAATGATGCCCTCGATGAACCCCGCAACAGGCGCCAGATTCTCGATGTCTGCAAGCGAAGCAACACCGCCGCTTGCGATAACGGGGTTGCCGAACGCCGCCGCCATATCGGCGTACATCTGCGGATCGATGCCCGTCTGCATGCCGTCGCGCGCAATATCGGTATAAATCAAATGCCTATACCCCAGCTTCGCCATGCGCGTGGCCAGGTCAGCAGCCGAAACGCCGGAGCCTTCAATCCAGCCCGCCACGGCAACTTCGCCGCCTTTTGCATCAATACCAGCTGCCAACGCATTGCCGTATTTCTCGATGGCCGCCTGCGCAAAATCGGGATCGCGCACCAACGCAGTGCCCAGCACCATGCGCGTAACGCCTGCCTGATACAGCCGCTCGCACGCCTCCAAGCTGCGCAACCCGCCGCCAACTTCCACCTTGAGCAGGGTCTTCGCCAGAATTTTCTCAATGATGGCAGCGTTTTCGGGAATCCCGCTTTTCGCGCCATTCAGGTCCACCACATGAAGCCACGTGGCACCCAGCTGCTCGAACTCCTGCGCCTGCGCAACAGGGTCGGCGTTATACGTGGTCACAGCATTGTAATCGCCCTTGGAAAGGCGAACGGCATGGCCATCCAGAATGTCAACAGCGGGAAGAAGATACATTTAAGCCTCCTGGGCAATCGTCACGAAATTCCTGAGCAGCGCCAAGCCCGCATCGGAGCTTTTCTCGGGGTGGAACTGCACGCCAAACGCGCGCCGACCCAGCTGCACCGCGCACGGGAACGTAATGCTGTGCGTAGTGGTCGCAATAGTCGCCGCGCTATCAGGCGAAACGTAGCTGTGCGTAAAGTAGAAGTACTCGCCTTCGGAAATGCCTTCGAACAGGGCACTCTTTGCGGGCGCAGCGGCAGACGCAACGGCAGCTGCGGAAGGGGTCAGCTGCTGCTCGTTTGCAGCAGGGTTTGTCGCCTGAGGCGAATTGTTGACAAAAGGTGGGGTAATTTGACAACAAGTTGCGGGCGCGGCGGCAGGTATTGCAGCGAAAGACACTTCGTTCCAGCCAACATGCGGGATTTTATAAGTGTTCCCCTGCGCGTCTTCGCGCGGAAGCGCCGCCACCAAGCCGGGAAGAAGCCCCAGGCCCTGCGCGTACCCGGCGTCAGCTGCGGCAACGAGTACATCGGCTCCAGCGGCACCAGCGGCAGCGCCTGCGGCACCCGCAGCTCCGGCAGCACCGGCAGCGTCACCGGAAGCCGCAGCAAGGGCGGCACGTTCCGCTGGCGAACCTTCCACACCTTGCTCGAACATAAGATGCATGCCCAGGCAGATGCCCAAAAAGGGAACGCCCGCAAGCACGCGGTCGCGGATCACGTTCATCTGCCCCAGCTCGCGCATGGTGGCTGCGGCATCGGCAAAGGCACCCACGCCAGGCAGCACAATGGCATTGGCTGCAGCGATTTCGGCAGGATCGCTTGTCACAACCACCTGACCTCCCACAGCCGCAAGACCGCGCTGCACACTGAGCAAATTGCCCTTCTGATAATCAACGACTGCAATCATTACAGCGCGCCTTTCGTGGACGGCAGCTGATCGGCAATGCGCGCATCAATGGCAACCGCAGCACTTAATGCCCTGGTCACAGCCTTGAAGCTTGCCTCCAGAATATGGTGCGAGTTTCCGCCCGCCAGCTGACGCACATGCAGCGTGATACCCGCATTCGCGGCAAGCGCAATGAAAAATTCCACGCCCAGCTCCGTATCGAAATCCCCTACCTTCTGAGCGGGGATGTCCAAGTCAACGTACGCCGCGCCGCGTCCAGAAATGTCAACAGCGGCCAACACAAGCGTTTCGTCCATGGGCAGTGCAATGGACGCATAACGCGTAATGCCGCGCTTGTCACCGAGCGCCTGCGCAATAGCCTGCCCCAGCACAATGCCGCAATCCTCTACCGTGTGATGGGCATCGACTTCGATATCGCCTTTGCAGCGCACGTTCAAATCGAACAGACCATGGCGACCAAACGCATCAAGCATGTGGTCGAAGAAGGCAACGCCCGTCTGGATGTCGGTTTGGCCCGTGCCGTCCAGATTGATTTCAACCTGGATATCGGTCTCCTTCGTCGTGCGCGAAATCTGTGCTGTACGCATGTTTTCTCCTTATAGTTTCGCGCAACCAAACATCGGCCACGCGTCATTACCGCATGTCAACGCCATATATCGGCATCCAACCGCACGTGCGTATCGCACGTTTGCAAGTCTGAGTGCACCACCCTGCACCATTATCGCGCTATCGCGCACGCAGTGCATTCTCAAGCGCGTCCAAAAACTTCTGGTTTTCCTCGGGCGTGCCCGCTGTCACGCGCAAGCAGCCCTCGATTCCCGGGCACCGCGAAAAATCGCGCACCAAAACGCCCTGATCATAGAGCATTTGCCACACTAAATCCGCGCGCCCCACTTTGAACAGCACAAAGTTTGCATCCGTCGGATACACCGCCTGCACCTGGGGCATCTTCCCCAGCGCCGCAGCCAAATCCTGCGCTGCCCGTGCCAGCTCGCGCGCGTTCTCCAAAAACTCATCGCGATGCGCATAGACCACTTTCGCGATTGCCTGGGACACCGCATCCACCGAATACGGCTGACGGAACTTGATGAACTCGCGAATGACCGCTTCCGAGCCTAAAAAATAGCCCAAGCGCACGCCCGCCAGCGAAAACGCCTTAGAGAACGTTCGCAAAATAAGAAGATTCTCGTGCTCTTTGAGCAGGTCAAGACATGTTTCGCCAGCAAATTCGCCGTACGCCTCGTCAAGAAGCACCAGCGCATCCGTTGCGTTGAGCAGCCGTTCCACGAAATCCTGGGAAGCAACGGCGCCCGTGGGATTATTTGGGCTGGTTACCACGATATACGAAATATCGCCTTCTGCTGCACACGCCAGCACCGCTTCCTCGTCAATGGAAAGGTCGGCCTTACGCGGAATGTCAACGACTTCCGTGTTATTCAGACGCGCGTTAAGCGCATACACGGAAAACGTGGGCGTGATATTGATCATCTTGCGGCCCGCACACCCATACGCCAGCGCAGCATCGAACAGCAGTTCATCGCCGCCGTTGCCCAAAAGCACCTGGTCGCGCGTAAGGTCGTTCGCTTGAGCAATCATGTCGCGCAGTTCGTTTGCCAGCGGGTCGGGATACCGATTGAACGGCACCGCAGCAACCGCCTGGGCAATTTCCGCGCGCAGCTCGGGCGAAATGTCGTACGGACTTTCGTTCGCGGAAAGCAGCGCCTCGGCCGGCAAATATTTCGGGTCGTAAGGCTCCAAACCATCAAGCTGAGGAACCGTTTTCACTACACTTTTCATTCAACATCCTTACAAACGAATCGCCTGCGTCTGCGCATACCCCAAGTGGATCGCCCCGCTAAAACCCGCGCTGGCTCTCAGCAAACAAGGCGCGACAGAGCACAACTTATGCCTGCGCTCGGCACTCCATCGAACAATACCGCCTGCGAAATGCCCCAGCTGGCACGCCTGCTGTACCACACCAGTTGTTGCGGCGCAGCTTCGGTTGCCGGCACGCCATGCCTGCTGCTGCAAGCACACCTGCGCCTTGTTCAAGCGACGCACCAGACTGACACCTACACTGACACCCGGCTGATTTGGGAGCACAGCGCAACACGCCGCTTCCGCACCTTCGCCTGTCGCGGCGCCGCACCTGCTGCGGTAGCACTGCAGCAGCGCGCCTTCTCTTACGCCTGCGCCTTGCCGCCGATAATCTCTTTGCGCAGCTCAACGCTATGAGCATGCGCCCACAAGCCCTCGTGATGCGCAATCGTGATAACGGCATCGGCGTCACTTGCCAGCGCTTCCGCAGAATAACAAATAACACTTGACTTCTTCACGAAATCATCCACGGAAAGCGGGCTGGAGAAGCGTGCCGTGCCGCCCGTGGGAAGCGTGTGGTTGGGGCCGGCAACGTAGTCACCCACGGCTTCCGCGGTCCATTCACCCACGAAAATCGCGCCGGCGTTGCGCACCGCGCCCAGCTTGTTCATAGCGCCTTCGAAATGCAGCTCCAAGTGCTCGGGGGCAATGACGTTGACCGCTTCAAGCGCGGTTGCCATATTGGGGCACACCACCACCGTGCCGTGATCATTCAGCGATGCCGTGGTGATTTCCACGCGTGTGCTTTCCTGCATGTGCTTGTCAATCCAGCGTTCCACCTGGTCAACATATGCCTCACTCGTGGTTACCAGGTAGCACGTTGCCAACGGATCATGCTCGGCCTGCGCCATAAGGTCAATGGCCACCAACATGGGATCGGCCGATTCATCGGCCACAACGCATACCTCGGACGGACCGGCGATCATGTCAATGCCACAGTCGCCCGACACAATTTTCTTCGCAGCGGCAACAAACGCGTTACCCGGACCCGTTACCTTGCACACGGGTGCAATGGTCTGCGTACCATACGCCAGCGCGCCAATAGCCTGAGAGCCACCCACCGTGTAAATCTCGGAGATGCCGCACAGCTGTGCCGCTTTCAGAATGGCAGGATCAAGCGAGCCATCCTTCGTGGGAGGCGTGCAGCACACAATGCGCTTCACGCCCGCTACCGATGCCGGCAACGCGTTCATCAGCAACGACGACGGATACAGCGCGCGACCACCCGGAACGTAAATGCCCACAGAATCAAGCGGAGTGTACTTCGTGCCCACAAACGCGCCGTTTTCGCGCTCCTCGAACCAGCTCTGCTTCACCTGACGCTCATGGAACTCACGAATCTGAGACGCAGCATGCTCCAGGCACTCCGCCACATGGGGATCGCATTTCGCCACGGCCTCGTTGATGGCGGCCTGGCTTACGCGGAAGTCTTCGATCTCAACGCCGTCGAACTTTGCGGTGTACTCGCGCAACGCTTCATCACCGCGTGCGCGCACATCATCGATGATAGCCGTGGCCGATGCCATGGCCTGCGCGTTAAACGCGCCCTTGCGGGAAAGATCTGATTCCTTCAGCTTCTCGCCTTCTTGCAGAATGATTCTGCGCATGATAGTTCCTCCTCTATCGTATCCGCTGCTCAGCGGCCTGTTACCTGTTTCATATTACCAGCGCGGACGGCCTTGATGCTGCCGCCTGCGTCAACAGCTTTGCCGGCATCGAACGTCACCGAACGCGCACCAATACGTAAATGCTAATTGCTTGAACCCGCAATCACCGTTGCTTCACCAATGGTTTCGCTCATGTTCTGCGCCAGCTGCGCCACGCGCGAATCCGTGCGAAACGAGCACACATTGGCAAAGAAACGCGCCGTTGATGCGCACACCTCGTCAACAATGACCAGGTTATTCTCGCGCAACGTGGTTCCCGTGGCGGTAATATCGATGATACGCTCGGCAATGCCCGTGAGCGGCGCCAGTTCGATATTTCCCTGAAGTTTCACGATTTCCACCTGCATGCCGCGCTTCGCGTAGAAGTCGCGCGCGATGCGCGGATACTTCGTTGCCACGCGAAACGATCCCAGGCGCTGGTAGCGCTCTTCGGCAACACCGGTGGCCAAAGCGGGCTCTGCCACCACGAAACGGCACGCGCCAAACGTCAGGTCAACAAGCTCCACAACATCGACATCGGCTTCTATCAGGGAGTCTTTACCACAAATACCGCAATCAGCAGCGCCCAAACTCACCATAACGGGAGCATCCGACGGACGCACGATGATGTATTCCACGCCCGGATTGCTAATGCGCAGCAAGCGGCCGGGATGTTCCAGCCCCGTGGTGTCAAGGCCAGCACGCTGCAAGGCGGCGATAGAATCGGGATTGAGCGAGCCTTTGGGAACAGCCACGCGCAACGGGCGCGCGGGTGCTGCAGCGGGGACTGCAACGCCTTCCCCTTCCCCTTCGCGCTGAAGTTCGCGCGCTGTCATGACTTGCTCCAGGTAGAACGCGAAACCAGCAGCGGGACGATCCTGCCCGTACGCTGCAAGCATGTGATCGTAGCGACCGCCGCTGCCCAGCGACGTTCCAATCTGAGGCGCGTACGCCTCGAACACCACGCCCGTGTAGTAATCAAACGAGCTCATGACGGAAAAGTCGATCATGATGCGCTCACGCAGGCCGCGTGCGCACAAAAGAGCATATGTTTGCTCGAATTCATCCAGGCCATCGGCGCAACCCAGCGGCTCAACCAGCAAGCGCGCCGCCGCAATTGCATCTTGGCCGCCGCGAATGCGTGCCAGCGAGCGAATGGCGCGGGCGACATCGACCCGAGCGCCGCTTGCCACAAATTGCGCGCTTTCGCTCCCAGTCAAGGCATCCAAATCGACAAAATTCGACGCATGATATGCCTGCAAAATGCTTTTCTGCCACGCTAGCGTACCTTGGCTTGCCGCCAGCAGCGCGCGCAAAACGCCCACCGTGGCCAGCGCCAACTTGAAGTCGGGAACGCCCGCCGCAATAAGCGCTTCGGTCATAAGGCCAATCACTTCCGCATCGGCCGCAGCGCCTTTCTGCCCAATGCACTCGATGCCAATCTGGGTCATTTCGCGCGTAACAGCTTGCAAGCGCGTATCGGCTTCGCGGAACACACGCTGCGTGTAACGGAAACGCAGCGGCGCCGTGCAGCCCGCATAACGGGTCGAGCACATGCGCGCGACCTGCATGGTTACATCGGGACGCATGGCCAAAAGCTCACCTTGCGAGTCGAACAGCTTGAACGGCGATGCCGGCACGTGGCCACCCGCCTCCAGAACATCCATGATTTCAAGCGTGGGCGTCTCGATAGGCGTGTAGCCGCTTTTCGCGAAGAGCTGCTGCACGTTGTATGTTATTTCCTCGCGAAGAGCGGCCTCTTCGGCAGAGAAATCGCGAAAACCCGCTGGTGTTACATAGTTCATCGTCATTCCTGTTTCCTATGGTTCCGGTTAACTGCTTTAACCGCAAGTGTTCCTATTATTCCTGCTTTGTTTTGCATCTTTGTTTCGGGCAGCATTATCGGCTGCGCTTTTCGTACGGTGTTTTGCGCGGCACTTCGCCGGCTGTGTCTTACACCACGTTTCGTCAGCCGCGATTCGTCGGCCGCGTTTCGCCGACTGCGGCTTGCGGGGCACTTCGTCGGCTGCGGCTTGCGCGGCATTTCGCCAGCCGTGTCTTGTCCTGTGTTTTGCCAGCTGCGGCTTACGGGGCACTTCGTCAGCTGTGTCTTGTCCCGTGTTTCTTTCACCGCGCAGCGTGCTGCTTTTTGACAACCCAACCGCCTGCCGTTAACCGCATTCCGTGCAAAAACCGTTCGTCTTCTCGTCTTCTCGTCTTCTCTTTACTTTATTTCTTTCCTTTGCTCCATCTCTTTTTTTCATTTCGTCCTTTTCTTTGCGTTACTTTATCACAGTAGAGTGCTAAAGCAATAACTTTTCTATGAAACACTATAAATCCATCTGCTTAAGGCAGTTTTGACTCCCGGATGCCCATCATAAACAGCCCCGCTTCGCACAAACACCGCCAATGATATCCGCAAATAGACCCGCCTTGCATGAATCACGTCTAAAGTGCCAGCAAGATGGTCCCCGAGAGTGCAGATTCAACCCCGTTCACCTCCCAAGCACCCGCAATACGGTCCCGTTTCGCCCAATCCAAGGGACCTCTTGTTGTAAAAACAGGGGTAAACTCGGGCAAATCGACGACATTCGGTAGTTGAATTGTCGCCTTAAACTGCACCTGATTTCATCACAACTCTATGACCTGGGAAAACGAAAAACTCATCGCGAACTGCTCACTCGAAATACTCCAAAATGGCCTCCTCCACACGAACAAACCACCGAGTATCGTCGATTTGCCTGCATTTGGGGGTCATTTTCCAACAAGCGCCCCTCCAAGAACGCATGCCACGATACAAAGCGACCAGGAAGGCACAAAATAACCCAAAATAATAGAGACGCAAGCGCGAAAACAGCGGACTCGCCGAATCTGGCGATCCAGATATGAAGAGCCGCGGTCGCAAGCGCAGGGGCAGCACGAAACCCCTGCTGCCCAGAATAGAAATGGAACGGCGAGCACCCAACCTCAAAACGGAAACGACCTAAAGAACGGAGCGCTCCGAAGGCTCAAAAGGAACAGGAGAAATCAAAAACGCACGTAAAAGACCCGATGTCTCAGGATAAACACGTTTGCCAGCGCCCAACCCAACACACGTCACCGTAAACGTCTCAGGTAGCTGCGATGACGTGCGCGTGGCAGCAACAAAAGCCGCACCCGTAGGTGTAACCAGCTCTCCTTGCACATCGATGATGCTCAGCGGGATATCGTAAGCCACAGCGATATTGACCACCGCAGGCACGGGAACAGGGATAACACCGTGCTGGCAGCGAACCATTCCTTGCCCCTCGCACAACCGAGAAACAATAACGCCGCTTGGCGCTAAGTCATCCAAGCAAACAGCGGCCGCAAGAATATCCACAATGGAGTCTACCGCGCCTACCTCATGGAAATGCACTTCCTTGGCAGGAACACCGTGCGCTTTCGCCTCGGCGCTCGCAAGCACCAAAAAGATACGTTTCGCCAGCTCTTTTGCATGCGGCGTGGCGGCGCTGGCATCAATAATGGCAGTGATTTCCGCTAAGGTGCGATGCTCGTGATGCTCGTGATGACCACCAGCCGCATGGTGGAAATGGTCCACGGCCACCTCGCGCTCACTGCGGCAACAGCTGGGAGCATCGCTGGAATCGCTATGGGCATCACAGCTATGACCCGAGGCATCGTCGTGCACATTGCAAGCAGGATTATGAGTGTCACCACACTCGCTGCGCCCATACAGATACGCCATATCGTGGTCGTGGCCATCGTGAGCTGCGTCTAAAACCACGTTGAAATCGCAGGCATCAAGCCCCGACTTCTTCACACGCGTAATCTCAACCGAGAATCCGCCCAGGTCAAGGCTCTCCAAAACACCGCGCAGCTTCTGCTCGCTAGCACCTGCATCCAAAAGCGCCGCAACAACCATATCGCCGCTGATGCCGGCGCTGCACTCCAGATAAAGCAACTGTTCCATCTAAAAGCCTTCCCCACATTTTCTCGCCTGCCATTGTACCCGACTGCCCAACGGCCCCTGGTTGTCGCTTCTATAAAAATCGTAGGATTTCCCTTGACAGACACCTGTGTGTTCGTTATTGTTGTCGCTGCAACTGTTGCAATGGCAACTATAAATAGCGAGCAAGTACCGACATGCGCCGACAAACGCTCGCAGCAGCCCAAAGCATCAGAAGCCAGGTGAGCGCTCCGGGAGCAATTCTCCAAAGGCGCACCACCGAAACAATCAACCCGTTCGAAAGGACAGTCTTATGTTCATGGCAGATGTTTCCATAATCGTCCGACGCATGCGCGTGCAATCCGACCGCGCCATGAGCGATTTGGGCGTAGGCTTCCCCGAGCAATCCGTCCTTATGATTCTGCGTGCGTACGGTGCCGCGAACCAAGACGCCATTGCGTCGCGCTTGGGCATCGATAAAGGCGCCGTTGCGAAAACCATTGCCAAACTTGAAGAGAAGGGCCTGGTGAAACGCGCCATCAACCCAAAAAACAAGCGTGAGAAAATCGTAGAGACTACCCCTCAGACCGAGCAAATCATGAAAGCCATGGAGGAAACGCTCAAGGACATGGAGGCAATGTTCTTCGATGGATTCTCCGATGAAGAAATCAAAACAGCCACCTCGCTTCTGGCGCGCATCGCGCAAAACGCCCAGATGGGCGGAAAAGACGAGTAGCAAGAACGCCGGAAACGGGGCAAGAGAGGGTCCTGCAAAACGGCACGAGCGCAAGAACAAAGAGAAAAGCAAAAAGAAACAAGCGAAGAACAACCGAGCTGCCAAGCGAACGCAGAAGCTGAACCAACAAAACAACAACAATAAAAGAGAAACAAAGAAGCAAGAGGAAATAGGAAGCACCAAAATGACGAAACGCAAAGTAAAGGACCTCGAGCAAGACCCAGAAAGCAGGGACGCGGGAAGCGCAAGTGCCACCGCTTCTGGCGCGGCCGCCGCAGGCACCTCGGGAGACTCCTCGCGCGGACAGAGCAAGGGATATGTCCTGGTAGCGGTTGTGTACCTGCTGGGTTTGTGCATGGGCGCTCTGGACATGAGCATTGTCAACCCAGCGCGTACCGTTATCCAAAACTCCCTGGGCGTGGATGACAGCCTGGGCGTTTGGATTCTTACCATCTACACGCTGGCCTACGCGGTGTCCATCCCCGTCATGGGTAAGCTGGCCGACCGCCACGGCCGCAAGTACATCTACTTGCTGTGCATCTTCCTGTTTGGCGCTGGCTCGGCACTGTGCGGCCTAGCCAACAGCATGGGCAGCTTCGAGCTGCTACTGGGCGCACGCGTTATCCAGGCGCTGGGCGGCGGCGGCATCATGCCCGTGGCAACCGCTGAATTCGGCACCGCCTTCCCCGAGGAAAAACGCGGCATGGCGCTGGGCCTGGTCGGCATGGTCTACGGCCTGAGCAGCATCTTTGGCCCCTCGGTCGGCAGCGCCATTTTGGACATCTTCGGTCAGAGCCAGTGGCAGTTCATCTTCTTCGTGAACATCCCCGTTTGCCTGGTAGTGCTGATCCTTGGCCTGAAGAAGCTGCCGAACTCCACCGCCGAAGAAGTAAAACCCATTGATGGCCTGGGCATTCTTCTGCTCACCATCATGACGCTGTCGCTCATGTACGGCCTGAAGAACATCGACTTCTTCAGCTTTGCGGCATCCATCAAGGGCACCGACGTATGGCCGTTCCTGGTAATCTTTGTGGTGCTGTTGCCGCTGTTCGTTATCCGCGAAAACAGGGCGGAAGACCCCGTTATCAACCTGCATTACTTCCGCAACGTCAACATTTTAATCACGCTGATCTGCGCTGTTATCTCGGGCATCATCATGATGGGCACCATCTTCTTCCCGCAGTTCTGCGAAAACGCTCTGTTCATGAAATCGGGTTCCGGCGGCTACTTCATCGCACTGCTAGGCGTTGGCAGCGGCGTGGGCGCCATGATGTCCGGCAAGCTGATTGACAAGCACGGCGTGAAACCGGTCATGGCCCTTGGCTTCATTGGCTCGGCCATTGGCTCGCTGTTCATGGCGTTTGTGGCCTGCGATAACCCCACCCTGCCCAACGTCTGCCTTATGCTGATTCTGACCGGCCTGGGTTTGGGCTTTACCATGGGCACGCCGCTGAACTACATGATGCTGCAGAACACGCGCGACTCCGAATCGAACTCCGCGCTGGCAACGCTTTCGCTGGTGCGCTCCATTGGCACTGCTGTGGCGCCCGCCATTATGGTCGCGTTCATTGTGCACGCAAGCGCTAGCATGCAAACGAACCTCATGAACGAGCTGCCCGAAGAAGTGACCGTGAACCCCCTGCCCTACGCGCAGGTCATTGACCAGAAGATAGACGAAATGCGCGCGGACGAAGACACCGCCGCCATGCTTGAAGGCCAGGATATCCCCAAGCTGATGAGCTACACCACCATTGCGGTGAACATGAATAACACGAGCGAAAACAGCGATATGAACGTAACCATTAGCCCCGCCATTATCGACGAGATGCAAAACTCCGACGTGACCACTATCGCGGGCGTGTGCAAAGAAATGACAACCGATGTGTTTGACCAGCTCAAGCCGCAGCTTATTCAAAAGGCATCGGATGGCATGACGAGCGGCATTACCGCCATGGAAGGCGGCGCCGCAGAAATGCAGGACGGCCTGAACGAGATGACCTCGGGCATTGAAGAAATGAACACCGGCCTGGCGGGTTTGGGAGAAAGCATTGCCAATGTGGACTCTCAGATCAGCGAAGCAAGCGCAAAGATCGACAACTTCGACGCGCAAATCGCCCAGATGCAGGCAGGTTCCGACAAGATTGAAAACGGCATTGAGCAGATGAAGGCCGCGCTGCCGGGTATGAAAGCCCAGCTGGCAACGCTGACCGAAGGCACACCCGAATGGGAAGAGCTGAACGGCAAGATCACTTCCGTGGAAGAGAATATCCCCGCTATGGAGGCCCAGAAGGCCGAGCTTGACCAAGGCATTGCCGGCTTGAGCCAAGCACGTGCCGGCGTAAGCGCGGGGCGCGACGGCATGACCGAAGGTCGCAACGAAATGCTGTCCGCACAAAGCGAGATGGAATCTGGTCGCAGCGAGCTGATGGGCGCGCAAGCCAACCTGCAGTCCGCTTACGATGACCTGAGCGAAACGATTGCCGAGATGAAGGCCGCGCGCGATGCTATCCCCGCCATGTTTGACGAAGCGGAAACGAACTATCTGACCGCTGTGGACAATTGCGCAAGCGGGATTCAGGCCACGTATCAGCAAACGCTGAACAGCGGCTTCAAGGGCATGGCAATCTTCGTTGCTATCTGCGCGCTGGTTGGTTTGGCGCTGTTGCTTCCCTACAACGAGAAGCGCAGGGAGCTCGCTGAGCCCTTTTGTTGACAAATTACCCCACCTTTTGTCAACATTTCACAACCCGCCAGCGCACAGCCCCTGAAGGGCGTCCGCCGGCAAGGGCAGTTGGAACAAACCTCCGTCCCCTGTTCCACGCGAATCGCACCGCGATTGTTGACAAAAGGTGGGGTAATTTGTCAACAAGTAATGCTGCGGCTAGGCGCGAGGTTTGCGCAGATGGACAACGGTTGCAATGAAACGCACGTCTTCGGCACTTTCGGCTGTTTCCACGGCGTAATTGGACTTGTACCCTTGCTGAGGCAGCACGTCATGCGCATCGTTGTACTCGGGACGCGCATAGCCAATCTCGGCAAGCATAGCTTCGAACTGGAGCTTATACGGCGCCGCCTGAATGCTGTTGCCCAGCTCACGCGCATGCAAAACAACATCTTCATCACGCGGCGCGTCGGCAACCACGGTCTCGCAAATCAGCAGGCCACCCGGCTTCATAACCTGGAACATCTGCCGGAAAGCACGCTTGGGGTCAAGCGCCAAGTTCACCACGCTGTTGACAAACACCACGTCACAGCTGTTTTCCTCTACGCCGGCACCCAGCAAGTCTTCCGGATAGCCGTGCAAAAACGTCATATTGCTCTCGGGCAGGCCCGTATCATGCCACGCGCGCTCGGATCGCTGACGTGCCTCTTCCAAATGCTCCTGCGCCCACTCAACGCCAATCACGGAACCCGATTCGCCCACGCGCGACGACAGCTTGAACACGCCTTTACCGCGACGGCAGCCAATGTCCAAAACACGCTTGCCCACCAGGTTATCCGGCAGCGTCATTTTGCACAGCGACGCAAACCCGTATTCAAACTGCGCTCCTGAATAATATTCCGCTAAATCAGCGCCATCGCAGGCAGGTTGCGTAGTCTTTTCGAACGTGCCCCCCGTCTGAGCCGCCTGGGGCGCACGCTCACCCGCAGAAACCGAAGTCGTTTCCGGTCGCTCACGCACCGCCGGTCGCTTGTTGGCCGCACCCTCAAGCCTGTTGGCATCGATATTCAGCTGCGCCGCGCGCTGCTGAAGCTCGCGCGCATGCTGATCGGTCTGCATGCTTTCGTTGTGAGCATAGTAGCTCTCGTTGCCAAAGTGGTTGATGAACTGGGACGTTGCCTTGCGCGCCGTGAGCTCGGTCACGAACACGAGCGATTCCCTTCCCTCGGGAAACACGTTGTCAACGAACGCGAACGCGGCGTCAATCTTCGCGCTTGCCGCTTTCATCGCACGCTCGAAATCGCTCACGCACGTACGGTAATCACCACGAATCACGGCGAAGGCATCGGGGCCGCTCTCAACTCCCGCCAGCACGCAATCGGAAATGAAGCCCTCCAACGTGTCGATGAAGCGACGCTCACGCCGCACGCGCCGCGCCGCCAGGGTTCCCGCCGTCTTTGCGCGCTTCAAAGCTTCCTTGCGCTCGCGCACCATGGTGCCCAGCACGTCATCGACGCTTGAGCCGCCTTCCACCAGCGGACGGGCATCGCGCAGCGCATCGCGCGTGCGCGCCAACACGTCTTCGGCCAACAGCACATCGGAAGCGTAACCCGAAAGTGCATCCAACATAAGACCCATGAGCGCAAGCCGCTCGTCAAACTTGGCATCCTGAGCACGGCGTACAATATCTTCGCTTGCTTGACCAGCCAGAATAGACTCAACTTGGTAGTCGGAGCGGTACTTGTTGAACAGCAAGTAGTACGTGGCAAAGCGGTCGGAAATGTCATCGTCTTGCAGGAACTGCTCAATCAAGTCGCGATCAACTTTCTTTCCCATGCGCTCGAACAGCTTGATGATTTCCGACAAATCCTCCCAACCGCGCGCCGTCACAAAGCGCTTGCCCGCCGGCGTGGACACCACGGAATAGAAGTTTTCCTTCTTCAGATCCAAAAACGACAAAACGGCTGGATGGATATCGTGGTCAATGGCGTACGAACGCCACGCATCAAACGACGGCTCCACTACCACTTTGCGCAAGCGGTCAAGCGTGACGATATCGAACTCATGGACGCTTTTGTTGTATTCGGGCGGGTTACCCGCGCACACCACCACCCAGTTATCGGGCACGCGATGACGCCCGAACGTCTTGAACTGCAGGAATTGCAGCATGCTGGGATAGAGCGTTTCGGAAACGCAGTTAATTTCATCCAGAAACAAAACGCCACGTGAAACGCCTGTTTGCTCCATATAATCGTACACGCTGGCCACAATCTCGCTCATAGTGTACTCGGAAGCATCGTACTCCGTGCCTTCGTAATTGTGGTGGACGATAAGCGGGAGACCCAAGGCGCTTTGGCGCGTGTGATGCGTCATGGAATAGCTAACCAGGCCAATGCCCAGCTCTTGGGCAATCTGCGACATAATGGCGGTCTTGCCAATGCCCGGCGCGCCCAAAAGGAAAACGGGACGCTGCTTCGATGGGTCAATGCAGTACATGCCTTCGTCGTCTTTCGCCAGATACGCCTCAACCGTATCTTTCACGTGCTGTTTTGCTTGCGC
>CAKTVK010000040.1 GCA_934623455.1 uncultured Eggerthellaceae bacterium
GGCTTTAGGGGGCGTCCTTCAACAAGAAAAAGCATGAGAGTTGTGCTTTAAGGCGGTTAATGAATTTGGGGCAAGAGCGCGCGAGGCGCGATGGGTGCAGTTCGCTTCGCGGGCTTAATACGCGATTTACACGCTTCTCATCAGGCGTGATTCATAACTGTGATCGCTTTTATACTCAACTGTCACCTAAAGGTTGATTTCGTATTCGGAGGCTATGGTATGTTATGTGGAGGCATTTTCTACGATTGGATAGCTCATGAAAAAAGAGAAGCAAAAAGCCGTTTCTACTGATGCAGCTGCAGGCACCGCAGCCGATGCAGCCGCGGACACCCGCGGTGCCAATATCTTCCGCAAAGAAGTACAAGGCAATCTGGCGCGTTATCGCAAGATTCTGCATTTCACCAGTTCAACAACGAAGGCCGCAGCTATCATGCTGTTGTGCGCCATTGTTTCCGTTGCCGTTGCGAACTCGGGTGCCTACGCGCCGTTCCTTGAGTTCTGGGAAACGGAGTTCGGCTTCGTTTTGGGCGGCGGACATGCTTCGCTGTCGTTTGCTGAAATCATCAACGATGTGTTCATGGCCATCTTCTTCTTGCTTGTTGGCTTGGAAATCAAATACGAGATGACCGTAGGCGAGCTCACGAACATTCGTCAAGCGCTGCTTCCCATTTTGGCTGCTTGCGGCGGTGTTTTAGCTCCTATTGCCATTTACAGCATCTTCAACATCACGAACCCCGACACAGCGCACGGCTGGGGCGTTCCTACTGCAACCGACATCGGCTTCGCGCTGGGTATTATGGCGCTGCTGGGCAATCGCGTACCTAACGGCGTCCGCGTTTTCCTGAGCACGCTCGCCGTTGCCGATGACATTATTGCCATTATTGTCATTGCGGTGTTTTACGGCCACACGCCTTCGTTTTTCTGGCTGGGCATGGCGGCGCTCGTGCTGCTGATGCTCATTGTGCTGAACCGCCGGCATGTGTACTCGCTGCTGCCATACTTGCTGCTGGGCGTGGTTCTGTGGTTCTGCGTGTTCCAGTCGGGCGTTCATGCCACCATCGCGGGCGTTTTGCTGGCGTTTACCATTCCATCGGGCTCGCGCGTGAACTTGAAGAACTTCGCGCAATGGTCGGGTGATCATGTGGCAAAGGCGCGCGAGCAGTTTGACGAGAACGAACCAGTTCTGGGTCAAAAAGAGTACTTGAGCACTGTTGGCAGCCTAAGCACGGTGGCGCGCGAAGTGATTCCGCCTGCAACGCGTTTGGAAAAGCGCCTGTTCCCGTGGGTGTATTTCATGATTCTGCCTCTGTTTGCCCTTACGAATGCCGATGTATGCCTGCAGGGCGCCAATATCATGCAGACCATTACGAGCCCTGTGTTCTTGGGCATCTTCTTTGGTCTGCTTCTGGGCAAGCCCATTGGCATTATGCTCATGAGCTTCATTGTGGTCAAAACGAAGCTTGCCTCCCTGCCCGAAAACGTTACGTGGTTGCATATGTTGGGTGCCAGCATTCTGGGCGGCGTAGGATTTACCATGGCTATTTTCGTGGCGAACTTGGCATTTGCGGATGAAACGCTGGTTATTGCCGCTAAGTTGGGCATTTTGCTGGCATCTGCATGCGCGGGCATTATCGGTTTTGCGTTCCTTATGGCCGAAGCGAAGCGCGCGAAAACTGCTGGTGTGGCGTATCTTGCAGTTGCTGGGCATCAGGATAACTTGCAGACAGCCGATATCGAGGCTGCTGCGAAATCGCGCGAGCTTCTGGATTCGATTGAAAGCCCGTTGATTCGCGCGGAGATTGATGCGCGCATCGAGCAGGGTGATCTTACGACTGAAGTCGTCATTGACCTGGGAGAAAACAACCGTCGCTCCGATGAGGTTGCAATACACGAGCGCGAAGGCGAAGACAACTAAGGGGAATCATGGGGCAGTTCGAGCAGCTTTTAGCGTTTCTTTTCGGAGCTTAAGCGCAAGGAAGCCGGGATGTCGCTTTGGCGTTCCGGCTTTTTGCCTGTAACAGGCTGCTTTTAAGTTTTATATCGATAAAACTGCTCCGTCCGAATAAATGTCTTGCGGTTTTGTCTTGCAAAAAGGTAGAATGCATATCATTTGCAAATTGAATCAAAAGGGACCTGATAGTGGGAATCGACGCCAAGAAAAATGACAACGCAGCATCGATTGCGCTCTCTCTTTCGAGCGAAGTGCGTGATTGCCTTAAGGCGTGTCGTATGATTTTCCCTCAGGTTCGCCTGGTCGATCACGATTGTAATACAGCCTATATTGTTGATGAGCTAGGAAATCTTTCTCAAAGCAAAGGACTGTGCTTTGGGTTTTGGGGGCGCGTTGAGCCGTGCCCTAACTGCATTTGCCATAAGGCGCTTGAAGTGCCGAATACGGTGCAGAAGATTGAGCCGCGCGATGATAAGTTCTATCTGATTATTGCCAAGCGGTTCGAAAATGCGGGTCGGCATTGCGTTATTGAGATGCTTGACACGATTGACGAGAATGAAATCGAAAAAGTTCGCACGGACACTGCCTTGCTTGATGCGATTCGCTCAGCGAATGCTGCTTTATATAGCGAGCTGTATCGCGACGCTCAACTGGGTATTTATAATCGCCGTTTTTTCGAAGAGCGTTTTGACTCACTTGAAAACGTAACAGCCATTGCCATGATTGACATCGATGGCTTTAAGGAAGTCAACGACACCATGGGCCATTATGCTGGCGATGTTATATTGCGTGCGGCGGTTGAGGCTACCAAGAAGAGCATCCGTGAGATCGACTTTTTTATCCGCTTCGGTGGCGATGAGGGGCTGATCGCGTTTGTGGGCATGAAGCGCGAGTCGTTCGCGAGCTGCTTGGAAAAGATTCGTCAAGCAGTAAATGACCTGGTAATTCCTGAATTCCCAACCATCAAGCTTGCTGTGAGCGTTGGCGGCTACTTCAGTGAATCGCTCACTCGCGATGATGTTCTTATTGCTGATGCCGAAATGTATCGAGCGAAAAGGATTGGCAACAGCATCTCGGTTGAATACGACGATTAGGGCTTTGCTGTACTCGATTCGCCGTTTCGTTCTTTGAACTTTCAGTGGACCTGCTGCCAATTCAGCCTACATTCCGTAAATGGAACAAATCTCTGTCTCCTGTTCCACATTTGGCTTACCTTCCAGCGCGAATCTTTCTCACGTTTCGGTTCATAATGCGCCTGCCAAGATGCCTGTAGGCAAATGCTTTGGGGGCCGATATAGCCTGTCTGTGCTCCCTTAGCATGTCATCTGGGCTTTCGTAGACCCCGAAATCGCAGGTAATGCCTTCGCTTTGAATGTAGGTATCATTGCGATTGAATTCTATCGCGGGGTTCTGAAAATCTTTGACTGCGACACCATAGCCGCAAAACGAGCCGCTGCACTCGGGATGAGAGGCTTGCAAGCTTTTCATGTACCCCTTGTCAAGGATGAATCCCTCTAATTCGTACCAGCGCCCCTCAAGCAGAACCTCGACCCAGCTGTGCAGGATATTCTGTGGCGCGCTGCGATACACTATGCCGGTCATCGCGCCTTTCTGCAGCTTCTTATCGATGGTGAAACCGTGAATTCGGCAAGGAACGCCACAAGAGCGCAGCAACGCCATGAAAAGCGTTCCCTTGGTATTGCATTGGCCAATGCCATCGGTCAAAACGCGCGATGCGGGAATGCTGTCGTCAACGTTGTAGCCGAATAGAATTTCGTCTCGAACGAAATCATAGATTGCACGAATTCTTTCGAATTCGGGAAGCGCGCTCCAGGTGCGCTCATGAATCAATTCCTGGATAAATGCGTCGCGGTAGTCAAGCATCGGCGTTTCCCGCAGATATTGCTCCAGTTCGTTCTCTTTGTTTGAAAGAGCCTCTATTGTGTTCTCCAAAATGAAATTAGTCATGATTTCAACGATCTCGTTTATGGCAAAGCTCTGCTGACGATAGACGCGGGCCCTTATCGGTATGTCGATATCCCAGGCGCTGTAATAGCGGTATCCCGATATCGGGTTCTTTCAGGTTCAATGATACCAAGGCCTTCTGCTGGCTTCGCTGCGGATATAGAATATTAGGGTGCGACATCGAAGGCGTGCATACAAATGGGGTTTTGCTTGCTTAGGCGCTAGTCGTCGTAGGAATCCCAGCGCGTATCGCCATCCGCTTCCCAATTGTGGTCGTTGTTGGATCCCCACTTATCGCGATAATCCTTGAATTTCGAGTCGGCGAACATGCCCGACATGCCCTCCCAGCTGCCGTGCTGCTTCTTCTCGTCGGTCCCCATCTTGGAACCGAACAACATGTCGGAGAACAGTCCCATAATACCCTCCAAACGTTTTTGCTTCCCTTCATCATGATGCTGGTTGCAATATTTTAGCATCTAGAATCGGGACGGGTTCACGCGTTGGCGAATATCCCCAAAAGACAGGCGAATCTTCTGGTTCCCCCGGGGAAACAACCTCTGTCCTTAAGCAAGGCCTTATTCCGATGCTCCTATATTTTTCTCTTGCTCCCGGAGAACCCTGCAAGGGTCATAGACAATACCGAATGCTGCATTCCCGCAAACTTCCCTGTTGACGAGGCCTCCCGCTTTTCCTATACTTCCCGTCGCATAAAAATTGCCGTGGACTTTTCCGGGCGAAAGTCATCTTTTTGCCACGGCCCCATCAGTGGGGCTGTGGTTTTTTCATTTTTTGCGCCATCTGCGCAAAGTGCCCCGCTGTGACGTTGCCAGACGGCAGACAAAAGGAGCACGCTCATGAAACAAGAGAAACAAACTCAGAGGATTGCCGCCGCACAAGTGTTCGTTGGCGGTGCCTGCTACGGCGCCAATGCAACTATGTTCAAAACGGCATTCGCCCAGGGTTTCACCTGGCCCCAGGTAGTTGCGTGTCAGATGTGGTTTGCGGCGGCATTGTTTGCGCTTGCTGTTGTCATTCGCAGAACCCAAGGAAACCGTTGGGAGAAACTCGGGACAAAAACGCTACTTAAACTTGCAGGGCTTGGGTGTCTCACCTGCACCACGAGCATCCTTTACTGCTTTGCTATGTCGCGCCTGCCTGTTGCCGTAGCTATCACCTTGCTTTTCCAATTCACTTGGATTGGTCTGGTGATTCAGGTGATTACCACGCGTAGGCCACCGCGTTTGGGCGAAGTTGCCGCTGCACTGGTGATTCTTGCGGGTACGGTGCTCGCAAGCAGCGTGTATCGAACGGGCATTGCGGGATACGATCCCATCGGCCTTGCCTGCGCTCTTCTGTCTGCCGTGAGTTGCGCGTTGTTTCTTGCCTTGTCGGGCAAAGTGTCAGCTCCGTGTCACACCACGCAAAGAGGGCTTTTGATAAGCCTAGGTGCCTGCGCGATGTCGATGACAATTTGCCCCGGGTTTCTGCTTTCAGGTGCGGCAACGATACAAGGAATCGCCCCGTTCGGGCTGGTAACGGGATTCTTCGGCATGATGCTCCCCGTTATTCTGTTCGGGTTGGGATCTCCTCACCTGCCGGCGGGCGTATCTACCGTTATGGCTGCCTCTGAACTGCCCGCTGGTCTGCTGATTTCCATGATTACTCTGGGCGAGGCGATAGGTCCTGTGCAGTGGGCAGGGGTTGCAGTCATTCTTGCCGGCGTTGTAATTTCCCAGGCGGGAAATCTGGCGTCCGCGAAAGATGCCAGGTCTGCGTGCGTGCAGGAAAAGCTGCAGGAAAAATCCTTCTCGGCAGTTAGTACGCAATAGTTCAAAGGCTACCTCTAGGTGAGCGCCGCTTGGGTATAGCTGCGCTTTACGCATTCGGAACTTTTATTTGAACAATGTCCCCTACGTTGGTGTTCCGGTAGGTTTCTTTGTCCAGATACCAGGTGCTTTGATAGTTCGTTGTGGTGTCTTGTCCTTCAATGGGATAAAACTGAATAGACTCCGGACCCGTTGTGGCGGAGGTCGAGTAATGCGTTTCAACGTCGTTTATCTGGTCAACGCGAATTTCAACGTAGGTTTTTAGTGCTGTTGGCTTTCGGTTGAGCCGGTATAGCAATTCCGAAATCAAGCAACATGCAGCGAAGAAAACCGAGGCAATGCAGGAAATAAAATGATATGGTTCAAAATCGCATGCCGCGGCAGCAATCAAACACCCAGCGAAAGCAATCAGAAAAGCGATCCTTCGTGGACGAGCCTTTTTCTCGTATTGGTCCAGCTGAGCCGCTAATTCCTCATCGGTATATGTTTTGATTGACGTATTTTCTTTGTCCGCCTGGGTAAAAAGGACCTTGCCGCCTTCTTGTATCATGTCGTCATCCTTTTCGGGTTTTGCGTACAGTCACTCAAAGTATCCTTGCAGTGTAGAGTTGCAGATCGTTTTTCGCAATAACAGAACTATCTTTGAATTGGGGCAAATTGCAATTCTGCCGTTATAAGCCTATATTTTATCGCTCTATCGCGATCAGAATTGGATGCGCAATGTTCCTCTTTATGCTATAAGCAACAAGGAACAAGAATAAGCGTTGTTCATCCTTATTTATGTTAGAACAAACACTTTTACGTCCTTATTTATGTTAAAATTCACATATTTTCGTTCTAAATTATGTATAATCAAGCTACAATAAGAATGCAATCATCATAAGCGAATAGGAAATAACATGGACAGATTCCTTATGGAGAAACTTGTCGCATGGAAGGAAAGCCCTCGGCGTAAGCCGCTTATCCTCAATGGTGCCAGGCAGGTTGGAAAGACGTGGCTCCTGAAAGAGTTTGGCAGACTCTATTTTAAAAAAGTCGCTTACGTTAGCCTGGATAACGATATGATTGCGCGCTCATTCTTTGAGCAAGATTTCGACACAACGCGTTTGATTGGCAGTCTTTCGCTGTATACAAATGTTGACATTACTCCTGATGATACCCTTATTGTTATTGACGAAATACAAGAGTGTCCAACCGCTATTACTTCTCTCAAGTACTTCTGCGAAAACGCGCCTGAATACGCGGTGGCAGCAGCGGGATCTCTTTTGGGCCTTTCTGCCCATGAAGGTACGGGCTACCCTGTCGGTAAAGTTAACACGCTTGATTTGTTCCCTTTGAGCTTTCGCGAGTTCCTTGATGCTACCGGCAATATCATGTTTCGAAAACTGCTGGACTCAAGCGACACTTGCAGCATGAAGTCATTTGCTCCTAAGATCACAATGTTTCTGCGCCAATACTATGTGGTAGGTGGCATGCCTGCAGCGGTGGATGCATTTGCGCAGGGTGCGGAGTTTTCAGAGGTCAGGAAAATACAAAGTGACATTCTTGAAGGATACCAGCGAGACTTCGCAAAACACGCTCCTTGCAGAACGCTCCCCCGCATGATGGAGGCTTGGGAATCTATTCCATCGCACCTATCTCAGGAGAATCGTAAATTCATCTTCGGGCATATTCGTAAAGGTGCGCGTGCCAAAGATTACGAGGAAGCGCTTACTTGGCTTGTGCAAGCGGGACTTATTATTCGCGTGCCACGTGTTTCGAAACCGGAGCTTCCGCTTGCTTCGTACAACGATAACAAATCTTTCAAAGTGTTCCTTCTTGACGTTGGTCTTTTGGGCGCCATGTCGGAGCTTGAGCCCGCTGCTATTGTGAACGGCAACGCGGTTTTCACGGAATTCAAGGGTGCGCTTACCGAGCAATATGTCTGTCAACAGCTTATTTCGGATTGCGATAAAGTTCCTTTTTACTGGTCGGCAGAAAACTCGATTGGCGAAATTGACTTTCTTGTCCAAGATTCGGATCGTATTGCGGCAATTGAGGTTAAAGCGGAAGAGAACCTTAAATCTAAAAGCCTGCGTGCGTTCAAAGAGAAAAATCCCTGGGTGTTGGCGGTTCGTTTCAGTTTATCGCCCTATCGCGAACAGGATTGGATGCGCAATGTTCCTTTGTATGCGATAAGTAACAGGGGGTTGTGGGGGTAAAGCAGCGCGTTTTGGCAGGCTCTGCCATTAACACGCCCTAGCGTTGATGCGCGGATAAAATGGAACAAGTCTCCGTCCCCCGTTCCGCGTTAATGCCGCTTAACGCGCATATCCGCTCCTCTCGCTGGAGATTTTATGGACTGCGAAGGTGGTTGCCTTAAAAGCGTTTACTATGGACACCCTCTTACGGCAAGACTTGCTGTGCAATCCGACTGAATAACGTACTCCACCTAGAGAAGCTCCCTGGGCGGAGCTTTGTTGTCTTTGCTGTCTTTGCGGCACTTCATGCGCAAATGCGTTTTGGCGGAACCCGCGTGCAGATATCCGGCCTCCCTGCCGCCTTCGCGACTATTGTGGCGGGCATTGTTGCAACCGACGGTCTGGATGGTCTAGTAGCGGCAACCATTATTGCAGGTATCTTGCTCATATTCATGGGCCTGCTCAAACTGGGCACGCTCATTCGTTTCGTGCCCTACGCCATTACGACGGGCTTTATTGCCGGCATTGCCGTTACCATCGTCATCGGCCAGATCAAAGACCTGTTTGGCCTTACTTACCCCGCCGGTACAACTGCGGTGAGCACCGTTGATAAGCTTTCGGCCGTTGGCGCGAATATTGCCACGTTCAACGCGCAAGCGCTGCTTGTTGGCGCGCTCATTCCCATACCAACCATTGCGGCCATCCTGCTGCAAGTTGCTTACAACATGTCCGGCTGGCGCAATTTCGCGCATCTGTGCGCCACCGCCTCGCGCGGTGCGGTGGCAACGTTGCTGCTCACTTTCGTGCTCATAATCGTATTTTACCTGGTCAACGCAATAGCTGTGGGCATGCTTATCACCGTGGTGCTGTTCATGAAAATGGTCAGCGAGGAAACCGAAGTCAAAGGCTGGACGTATTACTGCGACAAAGACTCCAAGGTTACGCACTTACGCGAGCTACTGAAAAGCGTGCGCGTGTACGAAATCAACGGACCCATGTTTTTCGGAATGGCCGACCGTATTTCGGACATCTCGGTGAAAGACTTCACGAAATACCTTATCATTCGAATGCGCGGTGTACCGTCGCTTGACGCAACTGGCATGAACGCGCTTGAGAACCTTTATGAGTATTGCAACGAGAACGGCGTGCACCTTATTTTCAGCCATGCAAACGAGCAGCCTATGAGAACCATGCGCCGCGCGGGGTTCGTGGATTTGGTTGGCGAAGAGCATTTCCGCCCCAACATCGACGACGCTATTGCCCACGCGCGCGAGCTGCTTGAGGCAAAGCAGGCCGCCCCGGCGAAACGGTAGCGCGCCTGAGCGCAGGAAGAGGATGCCCCTATGCTGAAATTACACGTGCTGGCAAGCGGTAGCAAAGGTAACGCCGCTATTGTCGAAAACGCTGAAACAGGCGAAGGCGTGCTCATCGACTGCGGCATATGCAAGCGCGACTTTTTGACACGCTGTGACGAAGCGGGCTTTGACCCTGCGCGCATCCAAGCCGTGCTGATCACGCACGAACACGGCGACCACACGAAAGGTTTAGGAGTTGTTCTGCGAGGACTGGAAAAACTCGGCTGCGCTCCCCTTATCTATGCGAACAATGCTTGTGTAGCAAATAGCTCTGAACTGCGTAAACTCGCTGAGACTCGTGATATCCTTCCGCTTGGCACTTCACCCGCGGGGTCAGAAAGAAGCATTATCAATGCCGCTGGTCTGAGCATTCTTCCGTTTGCCACCAGCCACGATGCTGCTGCATCGTTCGGTTTTCGCGTTGATGCGCCTGATGGCGATGCCTTGGGCTACTTGACCGACTCAGGCATGGTAACAGGTGCCGCTCACGCAGCCCTGCACGATGTGCGCATTCTGGCGCTTGAGAGCAACCATGATGAAACCATGCTGAAAAACGGCGACTATCCCTATGTTATCAAGCGGCGCATCGCATCGGAATTCGGCCATCTTTCCAACCCGCAAGCCACCAGCGAGCTTGCCGCGCTCATTACGGAATCGCGCGAAGCGGGCCTGCGCACGCCTGAAACCGTAGTTGCCATGCATATTTCGCAGAACAACAACGATTACAGTCTGCCGCGAGCAGGACTTGAGAAGGGGTTGGCCATGGCGGATGGTAATGCAAACATCCTGTGCGGCTATCAGGGAAAACTCACCAGTGTGAAGTAGTCGGCAATTGCAACGGCCGCATTTGCCTTCTTGCAACTTGCGGCAATGCTCGGCATCAATTACCGGCTTCGCGGGCACTGCCTGGGGAAAAATACCAGGTCAAGGAGTTGAAGGAAAATCGGCTCACCAGGATAGCGAAAGAACGAGTACTACAACCTACTTCTAACCTGCATCAACTTCGAATTACCGGGCGTTTTTTCAACAACATGAATCGAAATGAGTGGAACGGGGGACGGAGGTTTGTTCCATGTTCATAAAATATTAGTTAGTTCAAGTCGGAAATTATATAATTTTATTAAGTTTCAGACTTCTGTTCCCAAAAATATTATTTTTCAAGATTTTTGAGTATAATGAATCAAGAAAATTAGGAGGTACCCTATGGCTGAGTTGATTAACCGCCCCCAATACTTGAATCAGCTGATTCAAAATAAGGATGTAGATCTGGTGAAAATCGTCACGGGTATCCGTCGCTGTGGGAAATCATCCTTACTGGATTTGTTTCATCAGCATCTATTGGCGCAAGGTGTACCGGATTCCCGGATCATTCACATGAATATGGAATCCCTGCGTTACCGCGATTTGACTGATTACCTCTCTTTTTACGATTACGTCAGCAAGCAGATTGCAAAGGAGGGAAAGACCTACCTCATCTTCGATGAGCTACAGGCTGTAAAGCATTGGGAAAAAGCAATCGAGTCCTTCCGCTTGGATTTTGATGTAGACATCTATATTACGGGCTCTAATGCCTATCTGTTTTCCACAGAATTCTCTACATTGCTCTCCGGCAGATATGTGGAGATACGGGTGCTGCCGCTGTCCTTCAAAGAGTTCCTGGACTTCTACGAGTTTGCATCCGATGCGACAATGGACGAAAAGTTCCAGAAGTATCTGCAGTTCGGTGGAATGCCCATTCTGAGAGAGTACAAGTTCAACGAAGCAAGAAGCAATCAGGCACTGGAAGGCATCTATTCCACCGTGGTACTGCGTGACATCTTGCAGCGCAATAATGGGGCAGATCAGGCGACGCTTCAAAAAATCATGCTGTTCTTGTGTTCGAATATCGGCAGCATCACTTCTCCGAACAGTATTGGAAACGTGCTCTCTCATGAGGGCGATATCCAAACCGGAAAGCAGAAGAACATTGCAGGAAAAACAGTAGACAAGTACATTTCCATGCTTCGCAATGCGTTCGTGTTCTTTTCGGTCAGTCGGTATGACGTAAAGGGGAAACAACTGCTCAAGACTCTTGGGAAGAGCTATATCATTGACATGGGTTTTCGTAATATGCTGCTGGGTTACCGGGATGCAGATCGCGGTCATATCATTGAGAACATCGTGTTCTTGGAACTGCTGCGTCGTGATTATCGTGTGTATATCGGTAAGGTTGGAGAAACAGAGATCGATTTCATCGCGGAAAAGCCAAACGACAAGGTGTATATTCAGGTAACGGAGAGCATGCAGTCACCGGAGACACGTGAACGAGAACTTCGTCCGTTGCGCATGATAAGGGACAATTATGAGAAAATCGTACTGTCCATGGATCGTAGCTTTATCGATTCTTACGATGGCATAAAGTCTCTGAATCTGATTGACTGGCTGCTCGATGGATGAGCAGCCTACACCCCAGCTTCGCGCAGGCGGGCGCGGCCAAGGGCGATGGCAACAAGCGCTATTGCAGCAGCCCACAGAAACGTAACGCCAACTTCACCAGCTGCTTGAATCAGCAGGTCAGATGTTACTTGTGCAGTCTGCGAAACCGAAACCATCGCTTGCGTTGCCCAATAAAACGGCGTGAACGCAGCAGCAATGCGCACTCCTTCGCCTGCAACGGAAAGGGGAATCCACGCGCCGCTGAAGAAGCTGCACGCAAGGCCTACAATGTTGCCAACGCCGTTCGCAACGTTATCGCTTGCGCTGAGTTGCCACAGCAGAAAGCCAACGGCAGCGCCGATTAGTGCAATCCCAAGCTGTCCCACCACAACCACTGCAACTGAAGCAAGCGTCGCTCCCGCTCCCAGAGGGTCGAACACTACCAACCCTGCAACGGATATAAGCGCCCAAATCGCAATCGAGGCAAGCACGCATGCCAGCCCAACTTGCGTGCCGTAGCTGCTACTGCGCACGGGGCCTACGGTGAGCCTTCGCCGCATTTCAGAACGCCGCAACGAAGCCAAGCCAACGGCAATGAAGATGGCCGACGATGTGAACAGCGCGTAAGACGAGAGCGACGCAAAGTTGACGTATTTCGCCGAAAGACCTTCCGATTCAACTGGCAAAAGCTCCACGGGCGTTTCGTTCCCGCAAGCTTCAGTCGCGCTGCCTGCCACTTCCGTCGCGGTTGCGTCTGAGTCAACCGCCGCGAAACCGTACATCGATTGCACGAACGCCTTCACGCGCTGATCCATAAGCGCTCCGCGCGCTCCTTGGTAGCTTACAACCGTTTCAAGCACAGGGGCATTGTTGCCTTCGCGCGCTGCCTCCAGAAAATCCTGCTGGAATCCTTCGGGGATGATAAGAACGTAGCTCGCAAGATCTTTTGCCGCTGCATCTTGCAGGGCAAACGTCGAGTCCTCAATCGGCACTTCCACGGCATCTTTGAGCGCGAAGTCCTTAAGGGCGGTTGACAGAGCGCTGTTGTCGCGGTCGATGATAGCAACCTTAGGTGCGTCGTTTGCAAACTCGTTTGCCGGAGCTGCCTGAATGGCCCCCGATCCTAAAATAGCCATGGCGCCCAAGGCAACCGTGTAAATGAGCAGGTAGTTCCAATGCCGCGTGATGATTTTTGTGGCAAGCTTAAAGACGTTCATAATTCTGCCTCCTCATAAGAACAGCTGCCACCACGAAAAACGCCGCAGCCATCACCAGCAACACGCACATCGTCAAGAAAAAAGGCGCAAGCGAATCGTAGTACGTAAGGTCATAAAACGCATTCGCCGCCTGTGCTGCCGGGTTGATGAGCGCTGCCCAGGGAGCATTCTGCGCGATTTGATCGGCAAGCTGCATGGACGGTTCACCGTACAGGCCCGCGAACAGCGCGCATAAACACGTAATGCCTGTTGCGAGCCCCTCTTTGCCAGGAGTTGGCATGCTTGGGATGGCGCCGATTGCGGCACCGAGCGCCGTTGACATAAGCGCGCACGCCGCAATTGCCACTACAGCCAGGCCGTCGCGCCCTCCGAACTCGACGCCCAGCACAAAGCGCATGTACGCAAATGCCAAAAGTAAGCAGCCGAACACAGCAACGAAACTTGCCGCCATAGTGACCGCCATTTGCTTTGCAGGGGAAATGCCAGCGACTTGCCTGCGTGCGCCCACTGCCGATGTATTCGCGCGCGTTGCGGAAACCGCGCAGATGGCTACCGTTATGGACATGAGCGATGCGAAGCCCATAAGCGCATAGAAGTAGCGAACCGTGCTGCTTGACTTCACGCGCAAAACATCGACTTGCTGCGTTTTTACCGCATCAGACATAAACGCCGAAGCGGCTTCTTGCATGCCTGGCGTGGCAGCAAGGGATTCGAAACTCTCTTGCGATGATGGAGCCGCCTGCATGCCTTGCGCAAACGGTTGCGCCATGAATGTTTGCTTCATTTCTGCGTATGTCTGCCGATACTGATCAAGCACGGCGCGCACGATGCTCTGGTCAAGCGAGCCAGTGGTGGAGCTTACCGACAGCGGAGAAACCTGCATGCTGGGCAATCCTTCGCTGTTTACGGTTATGCATGCCGCGGCATCGCCTGCGAGTACTGCCGCACGCCCCTCGTCGGGTGTTGCGACCATCGAAACCGATAGCACCTGGTCATCACCAGGTTCGGATACCGCATCAAGCATTTCGCGGAAGAACATCGCTTGCGGGGAACGATAATTTTCGTCATCGACCACCACGCAGCTCGCGGGCTCAACGCGATAATACTCGTCGAAATTCGAGAACATTATCTGGAATAGCGTGGCAAGCGCTAACGGGAAAAGCACGACCCAAATAAGAACATCGCGTCGCCGCAGAAGCATGCGCACGGTGTGCATGAATAAAGCTCGCATGATGCCCCCAATCGCTAATCGCGCAGCTCGCGGCCAGTAATTTCCAAAAACACGTCATTTAACGTGGGCGGCTCGGAGTACACGCGCCCCACTGCAAGGCGCGATGTCTTCACGGAATCCAGCACATCAAGTAAGTTGTGATCGCTTGTTTCGCATGATGCATGCAACGCTCCATCAGTAAAAGTGCAGGTCAATACATGTGGAAGCGACTGGATAGCCTGAGCTGCAGCGTGTCCCCGCGCTTCAGGTGCTCCAGGGAGTTCCACCGCAATCTTCTCCCCTACCGCAATGCTGCGTTTAAGCTCGTCAGCCGTGCCCAGCGCCAGAATTTTGCCGCCATCCATGATCATAATGCGACTGCAAATATGCTCGACCTCTTCCATGTAATGGCTTGTGTAAACCACGGTTGCGTCCTCGTCGCGCAGGCGCATGATGCCGTCAAGAATGGAATTGCGACTTTGCGGATCAACGGCCACGGTAGGTTCGTCGAAGAAGATGAGCTCGGGCTGGTGTGCAATGCCGCAGGCAATGTTTAGGCGGCGCAGCAGACCACCCGACAGCTTTTTCGGTCGCATTTTGCGATAATCCTCAAGCCCTACGAACTCGATTGTTTCATTGACAAGCTCCCGTCGGCGCGCCTTTTCTTTCACGTACAGCGCACAAAAGCAGTCAATGTTTTCCGCAACGCTCAGCTCGTCGAACACCGCTACCTGCTGAGGCACCACGCCAATGCGCTGCTTAAGGTCATAGCGCGTGGGTTTCATGGGTTCGCCGAACAGTTCTATGCTGCCTTTGTCATAGGTAAGCAGCTGTAGCATGCAATTAATGGCTGTGGTCTTACCGCAGCCATTTGGGCCCAACAGCCCGAAAATCTCGCCCTTGCCAATTTCGAGGTTGAAATGATCCAAAGCAAGAACATCGCCATAGCGCTTCACTAGATTGCGTACACGCACTATGCTCGTGGGATTGCTCGATTCAGCCATTACGTTTCCTTTCTTCTTAAGCATGCGATATGAGAAGGCGAAGGTGTTGCAGCTTCTAACGCAGCATGAACACGCCATCCGTTAGTGCCATGCAACTGAGTTCGCGCCCGAGTGCGCGACTCGAGTCTTGTCGCGATGCTGGCTGCGCGCTGCAACCTTGCCGTTGTTGTTTTCTATGGCTCCATAATGGAATAAGCGCGCCCGACAGACTAGTGACTTTTGTCATGGATTTGCATTTTCGCAGGTAAACGATGTTGTTTTGCAAGGCACGACATACTGTGCGGTTTATGCGCGTTTTGTCTGCCGCTCATGCATGGCAACGTGTTTTGCTATCATGCAGCTATGGATAGACTTTTGGACAAGGCGATTGTTTTGACGAGCTGCTTGCTCGCGGTTGCTTGTTTTTTGGCGGAAACGGGGGTAACCGTCGCATCAATGGCTATCGGTACTCAGCTGCTTGCTTGCGCGGTTGCCATGCTTACCGCTATTGCGTGCTCGGCGATGGTCGAGGCGTTTCCGTTGCGCGTTGGGATAATTGCCTCCGCTGGTTATTGCGTTGCTTCGTGTTTTTACGCATCTGCTCTCCCCTTCGTTCCCCTTGCGATTTATGATTTTGCGCGCTGTATCCATCGCAGTGATGCGCTTAGGTTTTCCGGTGTGTTTGGCGTGGTGGCGCTCGTCGTTTGTTTTGGGACAGGTGTCCTTCCTCCGCTTTCTTCGGCGTCTCTCCTTTGTGCTGCACTTGTTGCTGCGGCGCTTTCTATTCGCACGAGCACGGTGCTTGCCCGCCAGCGCCTTGCCTGGCACACGCGCGATGCTCTGGCCTCGCAGGCAATCACGCTTCGCGATAGGAACCACTCCCTTGCCGAATCGCTCGAGCAGCTGCAAGCGCAAGCTGATGCAGTCGGGTCCCACAACGGTGCCGCTGTTGCACAACAGCGTCCGGCGCCCTTTGCTTGCCTGACTGAGCGCGAATACGAGGTGGCACGGCTGGTGGCAAAGGGGCTGGATAATCGGGAAATTGCTGCGACTGCCTTTTTGAGTGAAGGCACGGTGCGTAACAACATCAGCAGCATTTTATCCAAGATGGATCTGAAGAATCGCACGCAAATTGCTGTTGCGTGGTGGAGCAGCACTGTCGATCATCGCTAGGTGGGCTTGGATCGATTCCGAAAGATCTGCTGCATTGTGCGTTTAAGCAAAACCGCTGCTCCAAGAACATCTGGATAGAATTGGTTCAGCAAAAAAACTGTTCGCGCCCCCTTCCCTTCTCCGTTGCCGGAATAATGCGAAGAAACAGATGCATTTTTGATCGAATTTCGTTGCAATCGCCTATAATCGCATTTTGCTAATAGTGGTTATAAAAGGGGAATTGTGGCAATTATTTTTGTCGATGGCGTTGAGAACGTTCGTGATTTAGGTGGAATATCGGTTCTTGACGACCGCAAAGTGAAAAGCGGTCTTTTTTTTCGTGGTGCTAATCTTTCTGGCATCACGAAAAACGGCGCACATTTCCTTTCGCATGACCTGGGCGTCTCTCTTGTCATAGACCTTCGCGTTGGATGGGAGACCGAAGAAAAGCCCGATGTGCCCATTCCTGGCGTTGAGTATGTTCACCTTCCGTTTTACGACAAGGATAAAGTGGGCATCGATTATACCGAAAAAGCCCAGGGTACGCAGTTGGTGGGCAAGGATGTTGCTTGTGATCCTGATCATTTCTATCGCCATATGCCCAACGAGCTTACGGCGGCGCAAACGGGAAAAGTTGTGCGGCTTATGCTCGAGCGTGCTTTAGAGGGTAAGGCAACGTATGTCCATTGCAGCGGTGGCAAAGATCGCGCTGGCATTGCCACGCTGTGTCTTTTGACGGTTCTTGGTGCTTCTGAACAGGCGATTCTTGACGATTATTTGCTTACGAACATTTCTCGCGATAAGCATATCGATGAGATGTTCCAACGTTTCTTGCGTCTTTCCGGCGGGAATGAGCGAATTGCTTGGGAAGTTACGAACAGCCATGCTGCGCGCCCTGAAAACCTTGAAGCTTATAGGGACTCTGTTGTTGAGCGGTACGGCAGCATGAATGCTTTCATCAAGGATATCCTCGGTATTGACCCTGATCTTGTGTCTCGGGCGAGAGAGTTGCTGACTGAACCTTATGCGTAAGCTTTACATTCGGCGCATTGCTGTGTGATTGTTCATTGCGAGTTTTCCATTGATTCGCACACACTATTTTCTATGAGCATATGTCGTTCGAAGTGTTCTATGGAAAATAGTTCAATAAGATGAAATGTGTCTAAAGAAAATTTTTCTATAAGATTTTGTATTTACAAATTCCATTTTCCAATATATGATGAC
>CAKTVK010000041.1 GCA_934623455.1 uncultured Eggerthellaceae bacterium
AGCTGCAACGTTCGGATAATAAATTGTTCTCGAAAACCTACGGTTTAGCCCTTGACTTCATATAGCTGGTCTCCTCTGGAAATAGAAGCTTGTCTCCAAACCGGTCGTCCATCCGCTCCACCAGGGGCCCAATATTGCTCGATCCGCCAACCATGACAATTCGATCGACCTGGCCTTCGGTAATTCCAGCCTCGAAAAGGGCCTTATCAAGACAGGAAATAGCATCAGTTACGATAGCGTCCACGATAGCCTCAAACCATTCGTAGGTCACCGTTTCGCGGAATGCCCCCATCTCCCCATATCTATTCAGCGAGACCACAGCGTCATCATCGTCGCTTAGCGCACGTTTTGCACGTTCCGCTCTAACGAGCATCATGTCTCGCGCAGCAGGAGGCATATCCTCGAAAGCAATCTGCATCTTCTTGTTGCGTGAAACCTTCGCGTGTATCTTTCTCGCAAGCGCATCGTCAATGTCGTCGCCAGCCACAGCCATTCCCGCCGTGGCGAGCTCATAGACAAGTCCTCCCCTGTTCTTCAGGACAGAAACGTCTAACGTACCGCCGCCCCAGTCGAAAACAACCACTATTTCATCACCTTTAAGCTCATCGTAGTTGGCAAAAAATGCGGCTGTGGGCTCACTCACAAAAGCTTCGACATCGATACCGGCTCTCTTAGCGGCCTCGCGGATAAGTTGCCTTTTCCTGCGGCTAAACCCGATAGGCACGGCAACGACGGCCTTCTCCATATCGCCATCGGAATCATCGGCAACGGCCTTGCCCAGCGCGGAAAACACCTCAGAGGCAACATCAATAGCACTCCATCTTTTTTCCGCGATGACTTCGCTCCAGTCATCGAGCTCAAGAAGAGATTTAACGGAAGTGATGCACTTGCAGCTTTGCTGCAGCTCGCTTCGTTTGCTCCAAGCATCCCTGCCGGCATACACATCCCCTGATGCCTTATCTATAGCAATGATGGACGGAATCGGTCTTCCTTCGTCGTCGCCATGGTAGATGCGCTTGACTCTACCGTCGTATGCGACGCACTCGACAACTGAGCTGTTCGTTGTGCCGAAGTCTATTCCGTAATGCCGCTGAACTTCCATGCCACCCCTCTATCCTACAGCTCAAAGCCGTTGTCTTTTAGAATCTTGAAAACTGATTGGAGCTGTAACCTCATATTCTCGCCAAGGTCTGCATCCATATCGAGATTGAGCGCATCCAGGAAATCTTGATACTCAATCTTCAGCTTCCTTGAAATGCGCATGATTACCTCATCGCTTTCCTTTGCGATGCTCTTATCAACCAGAGAGGCGTACTCTTTTGCAGCAGCGAGGTCTTTTTCAAGCGCGCCCGCCCTTTTTTCGGCCGCATCAAGCTGTGATTTAGTTTCACCAGCATGCGCCTTTGCGTTCTCGAGGCTTTCGTTCAATCGCTCTATTTGCTGGTTAAGCCGAGCCTTATCCTCTCTCATACGTGCGCATTCGGATTCCGAAGCAACAAGCGATGCTTTCAGCACGTCAATCTTTTTTTGCTGAGATTGAATAAAGCCAACAACCTCATCAATGCCGATCGGCTGCTGTGCCGGTATTTGGCACCCAACTTCGTTAGCGATCGGTTTGTCGGCATCTTTCAATCCCCCCGACACGTCTTCGCATGCCAAATTAGGCTCACCTTTAATCAGGGCGCTCATCCACGCATCAAGCCCACTTGCAGCAGTTTTTTCTTTGGCGGACAAAGAGTCGCCCCCCAAAAGGCTTCTAACTATAGGGCCGATCACCTTCAAAAATGGACGAATCTCAGACGGCGCCAATCCGCATGATGCAGCTTCTGCAATCTGGTGACCGCATAAGGGCGAAATCAAAAGCTTCCTGACATATGAACCAAGGTTTCCGGATATTTTTCCTTCCTTGTTGTAGGACGTTGCCACGATTCTTTTCAGGAGCCCGTCAACAGACTCCGTCGATGTGGTGTCGAGTAATTCGTTTGCAAGCAGACTGAGGTAGATACGCAGTTCCATCTCATGTTTGCTCTCTCTGACACAGGAATATGTGCCAATAAGTGAATACCCATTTGCACTTGTGCCCTTTTGCCTCATATGCACATAGAGAGGATCAGCGGCCGCAAATGCAAAGCCCTGACACAGCAAGGGCATTGCTGCAGTCAATCCTTGCGCATCAGCAAACGCCAGCCACAATGCCTCGAACTCTGCAGCGTCAGTTTTGCTGGGGCTTTTCTTGCCCTTTTTCTCCTCTAGAAAATTTTGGAGAGCGTTATCCGCCTCTTTGGCGTTCGCTACTGCTTCGATTTCCGTCATTTTCATTCCCTTCGCTCGGGAATTCCCGAATTCGCTCGATGCGTCTCTGCAAAATGGTTTCCGGCACATCTTCGCCTTTAACCTATTTTGAAAATTTTACCACCATGGCGCTTTGGCTCGCCTCTCTCCGTACTTTTTATGCCTGAATTTGAACCGTCTATAAACTTCGACGTTCTCGCCAGGCGGGCGGTTATCCAGATCACGATCAATATCTTTGTCGTACTTAATATCGCAACCGTAGTCTCGCGTATTGATGGTTGGCGCCATATCGTCCCAATGCTTGCAGTTGTAGCATCTATGCGCGTAAATACGAGGCGCCCCAAGTAGTTTGGCGCGTATTGCATAAAGAAGATCCTTCTCGTTTATGCCATGATTGCATCCATGATCGTTTGGATGGTATTGCAGGTATCATCAAAGGAAATGTCCTTTGCGTACTCATACTCGCGGCTGCATTTCTCCCACAGCTTGCGGAGCGTATCGCTTTCTCGTATCTCTTTGGTGATCCCTGGGTAGTCCGTCAGAATCATGTCACTGCCGCGTTTTTCGTCGTCCGCTCCAGCGCGCGTCGCAGCGTTGCTTTATCGCATTCTTTGCCACGCAGCGCGTACGGTATATGCACGTCGTAATAGTCTCTCGGACGGGTATTCGCAACATTGCGGGATAGCACGGTTTCCAGCTTTTCCGCCTGCACCGTTTCAAGGTTGTAGGCAAGAATGCTGATTGCGCGGTCGTCGAACAGCAGCGAGAATGTGTATTCCACCTCGCGGGGCGTTATCATGTCGCCCGTGGTGGCATCCGCTGTCAGCGGTATGCTGATCGGCGGATAGCTTGCTTTCAGCGCAACCCGGATGCCAGGGTAATCGTCGGTTTCCCGAATGTCAGAGATTGCCAACAACCTCAAACTGCACGTCGTCGGCAATCTGTACAGCGCAAACCTCTGTAAAGATTTCGCGAATCGCTTCATGCGTCAGGGTGAAGCCCTTGATAGTTGCGTCCAGATCCTTTGTCGCCCGCGTGTCCAGCCCTACAAGGGCGAAAATCAGGAATCCGCCCTTGAGAATGAAATTGTTTCTATAGGGTGAGAACAAAATCCGTTCGAGCATGTAGTTCTGCATAACGAGCTGAGCCGAGATATGCTTCTCTGCCGCTTTGTTCTTGATAAGGGCCTTCAGTTGCATCGGTTTTTTCGTGATCACAGCAAAACCTCCATGTATCGCAGCACCTTGGGCTTTACGCGGAGCTGGTCTGCGTACCGCATCAGCTTGTGGATGCTCCTATCCTTGGATGCCGCATAGCGCTTCATGGCCTCTCCGACGATTTGAACATCGCTGCCGCACCCGCACAGGATATCGCACAGCGTCCGTTCCAGATCGTACACACGAATTGGATTGGCGGTCTTTGGCTTCTTGAAGCAGTTATCGCGGACGTATTGCGAGTAGCCGTCGATCCTCGCGCCCAGGCTCTGGAACGGTCTGTACTTTTCCAGAACCCTTTATGACGCTTTTCATAGATGCCGGAGAAACAGAAATTGTTGCAAAAGGCGCGAGCTATCTACGTATCGAGGGCGCGTTTTACTGCGGTATTGGCTGCTTGTTCCTGTTTTGTGGTTTGTATCGCGCCCTAGGTAAGACGTTATACTTTTAAATAGCAGCAACCATCTCATCGAAGGTTACGAGTCGCGCACCTGGCATCTGTGCAGCATGCGTGTCACACCCCTCAGTAAAGCCAGATTTCGAAAAAATCCAACGAACGGCAGAAGCGTCCGCTGCAGCCAAATGGGCGCGCTCATCCAGCTTCACAAGTTGATCAGTACCAACTCGCTCGTTCTTCCATTTGCACTCGCCTACAAGAACCGTTCTCCCCTCGTCAACGGCAACAATATCTATTTCCGCTTCCGATCGTGCCACAGGATCGTTGCCCCACCAGCGCCCAATATCCGTTATCTCAAAATCAAGGGCATTGACTTCAAGCTCGCGCCAAAGCCAATCCCTGCATATGGTTTCAAATACGGGCCCCATATACTCAGGAAGCCCCAATTCTATACGCTCTGCAACCCTTGCACCCAGACCGCGCTCCACAAGCGCTTGACGTGGACGAACGAAACGATACCAGAACTTGAAAAGATTATCAGTAAGTTGCCACAAGCATTTTCTGCCTCTTTTCCCAGCAAGGGGTTCCTCCCTTTGAACCAAACCAAGACGAACAAGTTCTTTCAGATAGTAATCCAGAGCGCTTGATTCAATCCCTGCCTTTGCGGCAATCTCATTATGCTGAGATGCTCCTGCCGCTATTGCAGAAATAACTGCATTATAAGGGGCCGCTTTGCTGACCTCTTGTTTTAAAAGATTCATAGGTTCCTCGTACAAAATCGAACCCACATTAAGAAATACCGACTCGATTCCTTCTCCTATGCTCTGCTTCCCTGAGAATTGCTTTAGATACAAGGGGATACCGCCCACCATGCCGTAAATATTCGCAGCTGACACGGCATCCAGCTCTGGAAAAAAGTCCCTTGACTCAAAAAAGTCAAAGGGTTTCACCTCCAATTGAGCCGTACGCCTCCCGTAAAGCGGACTGTTTCTTCCAAGCAGCTGTTCTTTCATAAACGACAACGACGATCCGCATAACACTAGAAACAGTTTGGAGTCTGCTTGATGAGCGTCAATTGCAGCTTGTAATACAGAAGGGAAAGCGGGATATGACTTTACAAGATACGGAAATTCATCGATAACAAGTACGACGCGTGTTTCTGCTGCGGCTGCGAATGCCGCCTCTACAGCAAGCTGAAAATCAGCATAAACCGGCGCTGACTCTGTATCGGCATCACAAGGCTGGCTCATGGAGTATACAGCGCGACTGAATATACGTAAATTCATAGCGGCGTCGTCTTCGACCGCAGCACACCAACCAGTCCTTAGACCCCGCGTGAACTCAGTAAGCAGAGCCGTCTTGCCAACACGACGACGGCCATACACGCCGACAAACTCAAACTTATCCGAAGCGTTGAGCTTACTTAAAAGACTCAATTCTCTATCACGGCCGACAAACATAAGCAATCCCCTATAACCAAATTCAATTTTGCCTAAGTACAGTTTAGCAAAGTTTAGTTTGGTTTGATAGTACGATTTGAGAACCATTTGTTTTAACAAAGGCCTTTAAGAGATTTTCCAAGGTCAAACCAACATCTACCCTTCAATTCACAGAAACCCCAGGACCAGGAAGGAAAGCGCAACCTTAACTACTATGCACTACAATTCTTTCATTTCGCAAAGTAAATCATGGGCAGTTTCAATGCTTTGGAAACGAATGGCGCAGTCGTCTTTTTTGGGGAAAGCCAACAGAGGAATAGATCCATACCATATAAGGGATTCATCAAAAATGGCAATATTGGAACGTCCTTTTATTTCATTAGGCAGCTTGATGTCCGCTCCTGCTTTCGCAAGCTGGTCAACCGCATCATCTGATGAAGCCTTTTCCAACAAGCACGTCACTTTCACGCCTCGCGAACTTGCATCTGCAATAGAGGGAGCAATGATGGAAACAGCTTTCGCGGAAGCATATTGCGCACGGAAAAGAATGGATTTTCTGGCGCGGGCAATATCCTGAAGCAGCTTCTTCGTTGTCTCATCGTAAAGGACAAACGAACCGCTCACCCTGCCATATTGGTCAGAATCATCACTTGCGGCTACCTCGTATCCAAGTTTTGCATACGTCTTCAAGCGTTTGCGATACATGCGTTCAAGCATGGGAACAGAAGTTTCAATGTAATCATAAATTACAACATTGCTCTTTCCTTCGCAGGAGCGATGAAGGCGACCTGCTTGCTGGGTAACATTCCCATCCCATGATATCGGGGTTGCAAGAAAAAGCGCATCAAGCCTGGCTAGGTCGAACCCCTCGCCCAAGTAGCTTTCCGTTGCAACAATCGCATAACGGTAGTCATTATCGATTCCGATTTCAACCAGCGATGCCAGACTATCGCGTCGCTGCTTTTCTGTCCCACCGCCAACCAAAAGTCGCGATTCGGCTCCTTGCTTTGAAATGGCTTCGCACAATAAACGCGCATGCTCTTTTCGCTTTGTGAGCACTAAAGGAAACCTTCCCGATTGAATTGCATTTACCACATCGCGAGCTATAAAAGCATTTCTCTCATGATGGGCGCAAAGACAATCAAGAACTTGATTGAAGGACAAGGAATTGTTATCCCCTTGATTAGGATCATGGATGCGGAAACCGGTGAAACGCGGGATAAGCACACGAGAAATACCCTGCTGCTTGACTTGCTCTTTTGGATCAACCTTAAATCTTACAGGGCCGCAGAGCATGAACAGAGCAGCATCCATGCCATCGGAGCGCTTAGGGGTAGCGGAAAGTCCATACACAACTTTCGCTGGGACTGCTTTAAGTACATTTTCTAACTGCAACGCTGCGGCGTGATGGCACTCGTCGCAAATAACAAGACCATACGACGAAAGGTCCTTGACGAAGCGACCTTCAGATTCACCACCCCTGATAACAAGCGATTGAAAAGTCGCAACATCGATTATTCCGCTCGGTGCATTTTTACCACCACTGATTTTCCCAATAAGGGGTCTTTTTCGCTTGCTGATCTTGCCCGACGGAGTAAGAAGCGGAGGAAGGCTTTGTCGAATATCCAAAAATTCTGTTAGCTTATCAATCCATTGGGAAACAAGCGCCGTCTTTGGAACAATAACAAGCGTAGGCAAGCGCAGCTGGGCAATGAGATATGCGCCAATCACTGTTTTCCCAAAACCAGTCGGTGCAGACAGAATGCCGTTTTCGTATTTAAGAAGGTTCTCGGCTGCCTCTTTTTGTTCCGGTCTCAGTTTGCCTTTAAACCGAACATCAATGGATGCGCCCGAAAATCTGCAATCGTTCCAAACGTAACAAATGCCCGACGCATTAAGCAAATCGATAAGTCTTGATTTACATCCGCGTGGCAGCGCAATGCGTTCACCTCGTGTTTCCCCAAAATAGGCGATGCGCGGCTTTCCGTATACCGACTGATGCATGGCCTGCGCGCGATAAAACTCAGGGTTCGAAAACGCTGCAAGACGCTTTACGCAGTTCCGCGCCGCAGGGCTCATTCCATCTTCGGGAATATAAATCATATCGGCTTCGGTTACCGTAAGCCTTTTCGGAAAGTCATCTGGAGAAAGCGCTAATGGGATTCTCGCCGCCCAAGACGAAGCTAACGTAAGCCCCTCGTCAAAGCATTCTTTCTTCAAGGGAGACTTAAGACCATCCAATTCGGCACAAGAAGGTGAGTTTTTAAGTAACGCGCGTAAACGCTCTTCTGAAATTCGTTCAATCTGCGAAAGAAAGAGCCATTGATCAGGGAACGCTTCAAATGAAGTATCTACAAATACGCTATTTCCCTTTCTTTGCGAAGCACCCTGAAAAGGCAGAGCAATTAAATTTCCGAATCCGCCCTCTGGAATAGTTGATTGCGCAGGAAACATTCTGTCATATGCTTCAAAGCCAATACTGTTCGACTTCATCATAGCTCTCGTAATCAAGAAATTCCCTAATTCTCGCGCAAGAGAAGCATCTACAAGAGCATCGAAGAAAAACCAGACATGGGCGCCGTTGCTCGACCGCGATCGTTCTATACATGCCGGCAATTTACACTCTACCGATTCGGCATAAATGGCTGTGACGGCATCGGTCCAACCTTTTCCGTCAAAATCGAGAACAAGAACCGATGTTTTACAGTCTTTGTCCAAAACGTACATGCCAATTACGTCGCGGAAACGTTCATCGGCGCCTTTGAAGTGCGCGATTAACGCAGCATCGCTTATCTCCGAAAACGCTTGATTGTCGCAAAGAGCGCATTTAGTTTTCTTACCCGAAGCTCTTGGACAAATTCCCCTTTTCCACTCATTCGCACAAGCGGGAGTGTAACCAATGCCGCCATCCTTGCGTTTGTAGCCGTGAGCGTAAACATCGGTGCGACCCCTGAAAAGAGAACGGAACAAAGCAATTTTATCTTTGGCGGGACTTGCTGACGTAACTAAGTCGCAAGTGCTTAGTACAGACGAGGATGTAACACTTCCCTGTTCCCAGTCGGAAACGGATGCATAGCGCTCTTCGCCGTCGCATGAGCATACGACTACGGAAGCATCATGAGCATTCACGCTTTCAATCAGTTTCACAAACGAAAACCGTTTTCCATTGATTAATGCGTGTCGGGAAAGCTCGACCATCATCTTGCTTCCTATCGCTCATCGGGCGTTAAGTATAAAACAAAGCATTTAAAACTATTCTTTGTTGCTTGCAGTAAAGAAATCTTTAAATCCGTACGCGATCGCCATATCAAACAATTTTTCGAAAGCATAGAATAACTAATATAAGGATAATTCCTATTTAGTCGGAGAAAGAGCATCTCGATTAAAAGTATCCCTCGATGCCCAACCCATACGAACAGGAAGATCAATCGGCGTGGATAATTTACTTTCAGCTGCAACAACTAGATCATGCATGCTTGCCATCAGTTCAATATGGTTTTTCGCTGCCAGCACGGTTTCCAAATCAGCACATAAAACTCGAATAGATATATCTTTCGACTTTGCTACGCATGAGCAGTAGAACCTTTCATCATGGGCGCATATATTCCTAAAATCTTTAATATGGTCATAGGAAAGACGAAGGGCCTCTGGATTTATTCGCCTTTCTGTTTTATGCGTTCCGGCATAAAGCGATGAGAAGATTTTTGCAATTTTGTTCTGCATACTCTTCGCTTGAAATGAATAAAACTTGAACGCCTGACCAAAAGATAAGTAATTCATTAAAATCCAAAGAGGAACTTCGCCATCGTGATCAACTACATAGTGCTTAAGATAATCTCTCCTGTAAAATGGATTATCACACCCAAATCCCAGCGCCTTCTCAAAATCACAAATCAAATAGCGTGCATACTTTTGAATCTTGGGATTAAGGGAATAGTATGAAAGATCAAGATACGGGTTTTTCTCGTTGGGATGTTCCTGGGTAAAGCAATACGAGCACGTTGCTTTAAGGACAGCCTCGGCCATAGCCATATATTTCAAAAACAAAGACCGCAGCTCTCTATCGAAAGAAAACAGTGTATACAAATCCGCAAAAGAAGTATTCTCACGATATCGATCATCGTGAGACATAGCTGTTTTCCAAGAATCAAGAAATGGATCTTTGTAGCCATTAACAACAGAATAATAACCTTCGCGTTCAAGGATTTCGCGCGAAAAATCATCCGTTAGAAGCCCCCGTGATTCCAGTATAAGGAGCTGTTCTGAGATTGTTTTGAAAGGTTTTTCCAAATAGGCCTCCATAAAATAACATAGGGGCTGCATACAGCAACCCCTACGGACTCGGTGGGACGTGCCCAGCTTCCGAGCCTCTTCACATATCTTATTGTAACCTTACTTCCGGTTTTTTAAAATCAGAAATCGATAAATTAATTAATATCTTCTTCCCCACCGCCGACGTCGATGACTTCCGTGGTGCCCACGTGCACCGCACCATCAGTAGATGTTGTACGCTCCATAACCCGGGAAGGGTCCCTGCCTGCGTTAACCTCGGTCATAATGCGCGCCCACTGCTCGGGCGCCTCGGTGGTAAGCCACAGGCCTGTATCCTCGTCCAGGTCGCCTTCGGTGGGTCCCGTGCACGAATACACTACCAGCTGCTTGCCGCCCGCAAGCGTGGTGGCCCAGTAAACAAGGTCGCTGAACGGAATATCAGTCTCCACCATCGATGCCAGAATCTGAATTTGACCAGGGATTTCCAAAACTGGCTTCGAAAGCACCTGCTTGAGCATATCCATCATGATCGCGCGAATGTTCGCCTGACGAATGGCATCCTGCGTAATGCCGTTGTAAGAATATTCCATGCGTGAGCGCGCCAAAATCAGCGCTTCCTCACCCGAAAGATGGTTCTCCCCTGACTCAATGCGAATCTGTTGGTAGCCCGAAGAGGTCCACACCGCACCATCTATCGCATAAGGAACATCTACGTCAACGCCGCCAAGTTCGTCAACCACGTCTTTGAGCTGGTCAAACCCCACTTCAACGTAATGAGAAATGGAAACGCCCGTAAGCTGAGACACCGCTTGAATGCACGCCGCTTCGCCTTCCTCGGCGAAAACCTGGTTGAGCTTCACCGTGTTGCCGTCAATGTGATACGGCGTATCGCGCGGCACAGACACCATGGTCAGCTTCGATTCGTCCAGGTCAAAGCGCACCAGCACCATCACATCGCTTCGCTCGTTATCGGTTCCAATCACCAGAATGTAGAAGGGGTCGTTCTTCTCGGCTGCAACCAGAGCATCGGAAAGTTCTTCCGAGTCACCCTTATAGGACAAGGCGTTTGAAAGGCTGTTCAGGTAAAACGCGAAGGCGCCGCCCGCAATAAGCGCCACCGCAAGAAGCGTGCAAGCAACAGCAAGAATCACTTTTTTCCGTTTTTTGCGCGGACTGCGCGCAGACACTTCTTCTTGAACCACCCGCACGTGCTTTCCCTGCACAGCATTCTGGTTTTGCTTTTCGGACAAATCCCGCATCCTTCAAACACTCCTTGACAGGCCATATTGGCTTTTATCGTACGCAACAAAACACCAGGATACGCCCTCGAAAAGCAAAAGCTAAGAGAAGCAGCGCGGAAAACAGGGTATCTCAACACGAAACAAAAGCCGCACTTCACCTTAAGACGCCGAAGGCAGCAACAGCAAAGCTGGCCAGCACTCAATCGCGTCTTTGCACCCTTGCACCTTTGCGTCAAGCCGCTAATCCCACGTTTCCGCATAATATCCGCTGATCAAACGCTCGCCCGAGCAGAATTCCCGGGCAATTGCGGCATAGGCGGCGCTGTCGTAATCAACAAGCGTCTGCAAGCAGCCCTCGTTGTTGTGTCCCAGCTCGGGAAGCTCATAACGCGTGACCTCGAACGGTCCCGACGCAGCCTGCACCACCAGGTTGTCCTTGTTCGCCTGAAGCGCATCGCTCCACGCGGAAATATCGTCGGAAGCAATGTTCGTTTCAATAAAACCGCTGCTCACCAGGAAGTTCAAAAGATCGCCTGTGGAAATAATGCCGCCCAGACCAATATCGCTGGGACTCAGCGCAACCTGAATTAAGCGGCACAGCATCATTCGATTGACCGACTGGCGCAAGGCGTCTTCGGGCAAATCGTACTTCTCAGCATAAGAGTGGCGCTCGCGAGAAGCAACCATGAAGTCGTAGCCATCCAGAACCTGCTCACCGGCAGACAGATAATCCGTTTCCGAACCCCAATCAAGCGCATACGGCAAGTCAACGGATAGCCCGCCAATCGCGTCCACGATTTTTTGAACCGTTTCGATATCACACACAACGTACTTCGTAACGCCCACATGCGTAATCTCGCTGATAGCCTGGCACTCCTTCGCGGCGCCTGCGTGCGTGGCCGAACGGTGATCGGAGCCTTCCGCAAGCGCCTGGTAATACGCGTAATGGAACGCATAATTCGACTTGTACCAGGTCTTTCCCGTGCAAGCAGATGCCGAAGAGCAGGTACATGTCAAGCCAGGATAACTCGGACGGAAGTCGCTACCCCGCTGCACATAATACGTATCGCGCGGCACGGTGAGCAATGAAACCGTAGCGGCCTCGGTATCAACGCGCATGAGCATCTGAACATCGGACCCCTGAACCTCTTTGTGCTTTTCAGGCCATGCGTCAGACCCCAGCACCGCAACGTAATGAACTACGCCGCGCAGTGACTTATCAATGTCGTTGACCAGGCCTTCAGGACAAACATTTACGCCGCCGAACACAAATGCCTTGTCAAACGCGCTGCTGTTGTCGCCAATGAAGGCGGTAGCAGCGGAAGTGTTCGTTGTGCCCTCTACCAGAATCGGGGGCGCATCGTTTTTCGCCAAAAGCGCCGAAGCAGTAAGCGCGTCCATTCCCTTGGCATCGGCTGTGCCGTTCGCAACACCCACAGAGGAGCCTCCCAAAAGCCCATCGTCCATCAGTTTTTGCGCAACGGCAACCGAAGTGTCGTAACCCGTTAGGCCATAAACGCGCGTCACTTTATCGCCCCAAACATCTTCGACGGAAGACGTTGGAAGCGCATCGGGACCACCGGGAACGAAAACGCTGTTGTAGCGGTCAATCATCGCCTGCGCATCAGCGCGCAAAACGCGGTCTCCATCAGGGGAATCGGTACTGGTTGTAATAAAAATGGGCAGATGATATTTATATGCGAAGGACGCAACAGAAAGCGCATCCGCAAAGTCAACAGACGTTGCCACCACCGCAGTGCTCAGCTCGTTGCAGGCGCGATCTTTATCTTCGATCATTTTCGCGCACGCAACGGACGTATCGCATGCGTCGTTGCCCCCTACGCGCTTCACATTGAACCCCGACCAGATCAGAGCGTTCTCAACGGCGGGTTTTACAGCGCCTTCGCCACCAATAAGCAACACGGTTTTAGCACCCAAACGCCTTATTTCCTTAAGCGTTTGCCAGGAAAGCGATGCCCGATTCGTAAGCAAAATGGGAGAATCGAACGCACCAGCAAGACCAGTTGCGCTCATGGAGTCCTGATAATCATCGTTGCGCGCAAGCACCACACATTTCTCGCTGCCGGTCAGACCATCAGGGAAAGCTGCCCTGGAAGCTTCAATGGCGGTATCCACCGCTTCGCCGCCGGCAACGCGAACGATAGTTTCAGGATCATCCGGCTGGGCGACCTCAACCGGCTCTTTTGTCGCACAGGCCGTTGCCATCCCCAGCGCAAAAACACAGCACAACGCGAAGAGTATCGCTACTACCAGGGATTTAGGTGATTTGAACGGCTTCCCTTGTGCCGGCGCTTGCATCATGTGGACTCCCTTTCACCTGATCCCAAAAGCGCTGCTGCGAGGCGGCGCTGCCCTAAAACGATACGAATACTCTTGAGTATATCACCGCGCATGGCTCGATTTCATGCGCTAAACGCAAGCGGCATTCCACCATAAACAAGTGCTTATCTTGCGCTTGTCTCGATAGATATACGTGCGTTATAATACGTTTGCACATACATAATATGACAGGAGTTTGAAATGGTAACTACAACTCTAACCATTCGCATCGATGACGACCTAAAGCGCGAGGCATCCGAAGTCGCCGATTATTACGGACTTGACTTGTCCTCGGTAACACGTGCTTTTTACAAACAAATGGTGAACACTCGTCGTATCCCGCTAACTTTTGCACCCGAAGAGCCCAACGCGGAAAGCCTAGAAGCCATTCGCGAAGGTGATGCCTTCCTGGCTTCGGGCAAAAAAGACCGTTTCGACAACGGAGCCGACCTTATTGCGGCGGCGATGGCATAATGAGTAGGCTCACCGCCGAGTTTTCCACTGCATTCTCCTGTAATCTGAAGAAGGCAAAACGTCGCAAATGGGATCTTGAAGAGCTGCAAAAGCTAATTAATCTAGTATTGGAGAACTCGCCGGAGTCAATAGAAATCCTAAAACGCCGTCACAATATGCATCAGTTGAGCGGTAACTGGGCAGGACAAAACGAGTGTCATGTTGCCAACTCTGACGACTGGCTTGTGATTTGGTCGGCCAACAGTGACGTTGCTTTCTTCGAACGAACTGGTAGCCATGATGAGTTGTTCAGATAGTCAGTAACCCCTGCCAATCATTCGCGCAGGATATCGTTGGCCCAAGGGTCCCCATAGAAAAAACTAAGGGGTTTCAGCGGCGATGCTTCGGGCAGAACTTGGATTCCAGAAGAAGAACGGTGGTCTCTAATTGGGGAAGATTCCCAATAGGACGATTCTTCATAAGCGGCGGGAAGTCGCATGAACTTTGACGACCGAAGCTGGCCAATGGAGTCTCCAGTCAGGGTAAACCGCCGCAAAAGCACGGATTCTCGCCAAGTCTCGAGTATTCTCGACGTTTCATCCAGCCAGGTCCGACTGGAAAATTCCGCCCTTGGGCGTATCGGGCAGCCTTCTGTGTCTCGGCGTAGCGGCATCGAGACCGTACTTACTGCTTATGCACAACCACTCCTTTGATTCGATCCAATTCTAACCATTCTAACCATCATGGTTAATAAAATGGTTAGAATATGGGTAGCATAAAATTGAGAGGCAGGCAGAATGAAATTCCAGGAAACAGAAATGGTCGAGCTGAAGGCCGTTGCGCAGGACAGTATCAAGAAGGAGATTATCGCCTTTGCGAACTGCAACGGCGGAACGGTCTACGTGGGTGTCGCCGACGATGGCACCGTGCTGGGCGTCGAAGACGTCGACGAGTGCGCCCTGCAGGTCTCTAACATGGTGCGAGACGCTGTGAAACCAGACGTCACCATGTTCGTCCGCTACGAAACGCTCGACTGCGACGGGAAAGCGGTCATTGCTGTCGAGGTCCAGCGCGGCACGAACCGCCCCTACTACCTGGCGAAGAAGGGCTTACGCCCCGAGGGTGTCTACGTGCGGCAGGGGCACTCCTCCGTCCCAGCAACCGATGCGGCCATCCGGCAGATGATCAAGGAGACCGACGGCGACAGCTTCGAGGATATGCGCTCTCTCAATCAAAAACTAACCTTTGAGTCGACGAAAAAGGAATTTGAAACTCGAGATATCCCCTTCAGCTCGCCGCAGATGCAAACCCTGAAGATTATTTCGCCGGACGGCCTTTACACGAACCTCGGCCTGCTTCTGTCCGATCAATGTCCCCACACCGTCAAGGCGGCCGTTTTCGAGGGGACAGACCAGAGCGTGTTCAAGGACCGCCGGGAATTCTCCGGGTCCCTTATGCGGCAGCTCAGCGAAGCATACGACTACATCGACTTCCACAACCAGACCCATGCTACTTTCCAAAAGCTGCTGCGCATCGACACCAGGGATTACCCAGAGGTCGCCGTGCGCGAGGCTCTACTGAACTCGCTCGTGCACAGGGACTACTCCTTCCGCGCCAGCACGCTGATCGGTATCTACGACGACAGAATCGAATTCGTGTCCGTCGGCGGCCTTTTGCCCGGCTTGGAGCTGGAGGATCTGATGATGGGCGTCTCCGCCTGCCGAAACCCTCATCTGGCCAACGTCTTCTACCGCCTGCAGCTCATTGAGGCGTACGGCACGGGGATGAGGAAGATCATGGGAGCTTACGCGGGGGCGGCCTCTCAGCCGCAAATCATGACCACGAGCAACGCATTCAAAATCGTCCTGCCCAACGTGAACTTCACACCAACGGAAGCAAAAAGGCCGGCAGCAACCAGCAAAAAGGCGCCTGTTGCTTCTCGTTCCCGAGAGGACGAGATTCTGCGATTCTTGGCAGAATACCCCTCAATTACCCGAAGGGAAGCACAGGCGCTGCTCGGGGTCAGCCAATCCACGGCTGGTCGCATATTGAAGGAGATGATGGACAAGGGGCAAATCGTATCGCACGGCGCAAGCCGCGCCTTGCGATACGAATTGGCATAGCACTGTGTCTCTGGGACAATTGCACAAAGAAGTTTGCATATCACCGCGCACAGTCCAGTTTTATACGTTAAATGCGAGCAGTATTCCGCTATAAAGAAGTGCTTACACGGCGGAGCCTCAACGCCTGGGTGTGGTGGTACAATAACGAGCGCATCCACTCGACCTTGGGGTATATGAGCCCGGTCGAGTTCAGAAAGGCAGGTTTGTCCCTCTAGAAATCGTCCAATTAAGTGTTGCTATTCCAAAGGAACGCCACCTGGGCCTTGGCCTTCACGTCGCGGTCGGGGTCGCCCTCGGCCTCTATCACGAAGTCCATGGTCTTCACGCCGAACAGGTCGTACAGCATGTCACGAAGCGCACGCGAAAAGTCGCGCAGGTCGTAGTCGGTCTTGCCCGCCAAAACCAGCCGCGCCATCTTCAGCACGCGCTCGGCGCACATCTTGTTAATCGGGTTATCCGCCCTGTCCTTCAGGCAGTCGCGCGAGAAGTAGGTCGAGGGTATACCGAGCCTCTTGCGCCCCGGCCCCCGAAGAAGGAAACCCTCACGGTCACCACGCCGAACAGGCGCTTGAGTACCTGGGTCAAAAGCTCGCGCGTCAGCATGGTCGCATCCTTTCCTCAGGGGGCTATGTATGGGGAGGGGTTAGAAGGATACAACTCAGGCGAGGATAATGTGCCCTTGCATGCCGAAAACTAGGCGAGCGGCGAGAAGTTCGTGAAATGTTTTATGAAAATCGGCCTAAAACGCAAGAACGCTAAGCTCCATCCGTCCATATGCCCCTACCGAGCATGTAAAACACGGCTTCCCTCATCACCAGAATCTCTCTCGCCATCAGGATACATTCACACGCCATTTCGAGCAGATAGGTATCTCCGGCGGGATCAACGGTACCATCATCGCGCAAGGCCTGGACAAGCTGCGTCTCGCTATCGAAGCGCGTCTTATTATGGCAGAATGCGTTGCGCAGCCCGGGCTTCCAGCATCGTCTAATGAGGCCTGTGAAAGCACCCGTCCCAACGGCTTCAAGCCGTTTAGCCTTGCTCAGACGGCCCAGCTTGTCGAAAGTCTTGGCGCCCAGGTTCAGCATTAGCGGCATCGCGTCAAATGCCCCGTCGCGCTCGATGTTATCCAGCCCAATGAACAAAACCATTAGACGTCCGATAAGCTCGTATTCGTCGCAATAGAGGTCTTTCAGATCCTCAGGTGTGCAACTATAGCTCCCGTACTCCTCAAGGGAGTAGCCGCCGTTCGCCTTAAGGAACGTGAAGCCATTTACAAGAGAGGGGTACGCCTTCGCGACTTGATCGAAAACCCTAAGCGTCTCGGCGAGCACATGGCGCCCTGTCACGCCGCTGGCCAGGTAAAAGCCGGCCAAATCGGCGAGAGCGTCAACCTGGAGTCTCCGAACGCGCGCTGTCACTTCTTTCGCCCTTTTGCGTGCATCAGCGTCGGCAACGTGAGCGTCAAAAATTAGGCGTCTTAACAGCGCAATCGTCTTGGATCACAATCCTCTCATCGACAAGATGGGAGGA
>CAKTVK010000042.1 GCA_934623455.1 uncultured Eggerthellaceae bacterium
CTTGCACTTGGCTATGCGCTTCCCGCCATTGGGCGCGCTAGGGACTTTCACCCATTAGAAACGTGCGCATGCTCGGCGCACGATGCAAGAAGAAAAGCTCCTGAACAGGAGCTTTTCTTCTTTTCAAAGATACGTTTCCGGCAAAAACGAGTGCCAGGCTTCACCCCATCGAATGACACCGCAAGAATCTACGCACGCTGGGCAACACGCGTGATGCTCGTTATCGTAGCGGGACTTCCCGATTCCTCTAAGCACGAGCTCAAAAGAAGGTCGGGGCGCAAAGAGCCCGTCGGTTTCGCTTCAAGCGTGAAACGAACCGTATCCCCTTCTACCTGCACTTCGCCGTGTAAATACTCCCCTACCACAATGGTTTTTTCCTTCTTCTTGCGAATGACCGTAAGGGATTCCGGCACGTGCAACGCATCAACAGCGCAGCTTAAATGCGCTTCGTAATCGGAAAGCGGATAGCAGACCGATGCCGCCGTGGCATTATGCTCCACGTATGCGCATTCATACGGCATCATATCGGGCACGCTTGTTGCCTGAAGCGCCGCAAGCGCTTTCGCGGGTGCCACATAGTCTTTCAACAGCAAGTCGAAAATCTCTTCCGTGCCGCCCACACCCACAGGCAGCGCGGAGCCAAACGCAATGCGCATATGCGGCGAGAAACCTTGGCTCACCGCAAACGGAAGGTCGGCGCGACGCACGGCGCGCTCAAGAGCATGCGCCACCTCCAAATGGGAGAGCATGGCCAAGCGCCCCTTCTTGCAAAAACGGAAGCGCAAACGAAACAGCGCGGGATCACTCATGGCATACCTCCTGTTCGGACGCGATTTTCGGAGAAGCAGAATCATCACGGTCGGAATCGTTCAACGCCGTATCCGCTTCAGGATTGCAATGCGCAGGAACGCGTTCTTGCTGAAGCATGTTATCCACGCCAACAGCTTGGCAAGCACCGCATCCGCTGCATTTTCCAAACGTACAATCGGGCGTTGTCTTCTCTTGCGCGGCCTTTTTGCGCTCATGCGCCAAGAACGCGCGCGAAACACCGCACGAGATGTGTTCCCAGGGCATAACATAGCTGGTATCGTAATTCGCCTGCGCAATGGCAGCAGAATCAATGCCCAGCTCAGCGGCAGCATCGAGCCATGCTTGCTGGTTGAAAAGCTCGCTCCATGCATCGAAGCGCGCGCCATTTTGCCAAGCACGATACACCCACTGCGACACTTCGCGACCGCCACGGCTCATGACTGCTTCAACAAAGCTCGTTTTCGGATCGTGCCAGCCCACATTGATGGCGCGGTACTTGATGGAGTGACGTAGCAAATTCACGCGACGCATTGCCTCTTCAGGTGAAATTTGCCCATCCCACTGAAACGGCGTTTGCGCCTTGGGAACAAACAGCGCGCACGATATGCCAATCTGGATTGCGCCGCGCTGATCTGGGGGAACGATCTTTCGCGCCCGCTCCAACACGTGCTGGGTCAAACGCGCGATACCCTTAATGTCTTCATCGGTTTCCGTGGGAAGACCGATCATGAAATATAGCTTGCAGCGACGCCAACCTGCAGAAAACGCGGCATCCACAGCGCTGAACAGGTCTTCTTCGGTCACGCCTTTATTGATGACGTCGCGCAAACGCTGCGTACCGGCCTCGGGGGCAAACGTCAAGCCGCCTTTTTTCTGGCCCGCCACCAACGAGGCAAGGTCGATACCGAACGAATCAAGGCGCTGAGACGGCAGCGAAATGCGCACACCTTTATTGGCACATGCCGCATTAAGCCTGGTCAGAATATCGGCAATCTGAGAATGATCCGTTGTAGAAAGTGACGTAAGACTTACTTCGTCGTATCCCGTTTGCGCCAGGCCGCACAAAACAGAATCAACAACGTTATCTGCGCTGCGTTCACGCACCGGACGATACATCATGCCCGCCTGGCAAAAACGGCATCCGCGTGCGCAACCGCGCAGCACTTCAACATTCAAGCGGTCGTGCACTACTTCCGTGTAAGGAACAACGCACGACTCCCATCCGCTGCTTTCGGCAAACCCTTCGAACACACGCTTCTCGATATGCGTGGGAAGACCTTCCTCCAGCGGCTCGATCCATGCACCTGCCGCCTGCGCATCCTGCTGCGTGCGCCAACGATACAGCGAAGGAACGTACGTTCCCGGAAGCTGAGCCAGCTCCCGTAAAATCTCATGGCGACTTGCACCCACCCGACGCAGCTCGTAGATACGTTCAATTGTTTCGGGCGTTGCCGTTTCACCTTCGCCAATAGTAATTGCATCGAAGAACAGGGCAAACGGCTCGGGATTATATGCGCAAGGGCCGCCACCGACAATGATGGGATCCTCTTCGCAACGATCAGATGCCAGTACGGGAATACCCGCTAAATCGAGCACCTCCAAAACATTTGTCGCGCAAAGCTCGTGCGGCAACGTGATGCCAACAACATCGAACTCGCTTACCGGCGCACAGCTTTCCAATGAAAACAGCGGCAAGCCTTCCTTGCGCATTAAATCGCACATATCAACGGCAGGAAGAAATGCGCGCTCGGCACGAAGGTTCTCGGTTTTATTCACTGCATTCACCAGAATGCGCACCGCCTGATTTGCCTGACCCAACTCGTACGTGTCGGGATAAATCATGCAAAACGAAAACGGAGCATCTTTTTTCTGCGTGCATCCCCATTCGTGGTTCAGATAGCGCGCAGGACGCTCAACCCGTGAAAGCAAAGGCTCAACGCGGGGCCATAAATCGGTCATTGATTTCCTTTCGAACTATTTCATCATAGAGCTTATGCCGTCTTTGAAAGATCGCGCGGCGCTTACGGCAACTTGGCGACCCAAAGGACCTGCCGCTTGCAACAGGCGTTTTCCGGTAACCGCGGCACTGCTCGCCATGTTCTTAACCGCTTGCGCGGCTTGCTGATTTTTCTCCTGAGCACTTGCTTCAGGCGCAGCGGACACCCCCATGGCGTCTTCCACGGCACCCACCACAGCGTTTTTCGCGCTTACAACCGCACCGGTTGCGCCCATGAGTCCCATGCCATTCTCGAAGTACTCGATAGCGGCTCGACCCATGGCAAGCGTTGCCGCATAACCAACAGCGCCCTTCACCGCCCAGCCCAAACCAGGAACAATACCTGCAACGCTGCGCGCCGCACTGCGTGCCAAAAACGCGCCGCCCAGAACAACAAGCAGCTCTTTTGCGCGTTCAACCGTCATGGGTTGACCGTATGCGGCCGCAATCTGCAGAATCATTTTCATCTGATTCGCAGTCATAACGGGCATGTCAGCGCCGGGAAGGAACACCACAATGCCAATGCCGGCATTTTGCACCGCCGTAGCATTCACGGCCTCAAGCGACAACGGACGCGCCACAAACGGAAACGCCAAAGCAAACGACAAGCGCTTTTCACGGCACGTCTCGATAATCCACTCGCCCATGCGATTATTGAGCGCACGTTTTGCCTGTTCGCCCAAAAGATTCGGCAAGGAGGGACGCTCATTTTCGCCCGCCGTGCCACGCTTCAGAAACTTCGAAAGGTCAATGCCTTTTGCTTTTTCAAGCAGCGCCATGCGTGCCGTTGCCGTGCGGCCGCGTAAAACATCAAGAGCTTTTTCACCCGCATCCGCGGTCGGCGCATCGCCGCGGTCCGCGCCTTGCGCATTGTAGCCCACGGGGGAATCAACCGTAAGCTCAATAGCATCGGGAGCGGAAATCTTGCCGAAAGCCGCTTCGAACGCTTCCTGCGCCCGCGATTTATCCTCTTCATTGAGCTCGGGAGAAATCAAATCTCCCTGCGGAATAGGATAACCGCTTTCCTCGGCCAGACGCTTCACCTGGTCAAACAGCGTGGTTACCACCATAACGGGCACGCCCTGCGCACGAATCTCACTGGCTTTTGCGCCAATGCGCGCATCAAGACCAGCTACCAGAATCACCGTATCATCGCTTGGCGAGAACGCAAGCTCACCTGCATCCAGATACCCTACCGTGATGCGTGCATGCGGAGCCGCGCTGGCAAAAAGCGAACGCACGTGGGCAACAATATCAGCTGGGGCGGTTTCGTCGATGATAACGCTTACCGAAATCCCCATCTGGCGTGCGGCATCGATGTTGATAGCTTCATTGATTACTTCTTTGAAATCAGCAGGCAACTTCATATACGCTCTTCTTTCCCACACCGGCACTGTGCGACCATACCGAGCCAATCAAACCTAACATCACAAAATTGACCAGCATAAACGATGAGCCGTAGCTGACAAACGGCAACGGAATGCCCGTAATGGGCATCAAACCGCAGTCCATGCCAATGTTCTCAAGTATCTGGAACAGCCACATGCCCACCACGCACATCACAATCAGCGAACCGAACAGGCTGCTTGCTCCTTGGGCAATCCTGAACGACTGATAGATAAGCCCCAGGTACAGCGCCAGCAGCACCAGTGCGCCCACAAAGCCGAATTCTTCCGCCAACACGCAGAAGATAAAATCGGTCGGCGCTTCGGGAAGATAATTCAGCCCCGTCTGAGTGCCGTTGCCAAACCCTTTTCCTAAAAAGCCGCCTGAGCCAATTGCGATTTGCGCTTGTCGTAGATTATACCCGCTATTCGAGGTATCGGCGCTTGGATCCAAAAACACCAAGATGCGATTGCGCTGGTAATTCTTCAAAATGCGGTATTCTGTGCCGCCGCTCGCCGTTTCATATTTCAGGACTTCGTCGAGCGCTAAAAGCGCGATTATCGCGACAACGCCCACGCCGATGGTCATGAGCAGAAATTTCGGTCGCGCGCCACCCACAACCAACGCGGTGGCATCAATAAACAGATACACTAAACCCGTTCCCAAGTCGGGCTGCGTCATAATGCACAAAAACGGAATAGCTAAGATGATCAGGGCTTTTATATATTCTCGCGGGTCATCAAGGCGACCTTCGTATTTCGCCACCACGCTCGCGGCCAAAAGAAGCACCGTCACTTTAGCGAATTCGCCCGGCTGCACGGTCATGCCAATCTTGATCCACGACTGCGCGCCCTTCGATTCAACGCCGATAACCGGCAAATGCGGCGACAAGATAAGCACCACGTTAATGATAAGAAGAATAACCATCATGTGCTCAAGGCGCCGATAATCGAAATGCCACACAATAAGCATGACGATAATGCCTAATGCAACGGTAACAGCCTGGCGCGAGAAGCTATACGTTTCCGCATCGTGAGAAACCGCAGAATAAACCACCACTAAGCCAAGCGCTACTAAAAGCGCCACGTTGAACAGAAAAGGCCAGTTCAAATTCCCCAAGAAACCGGGAAGCTTGCTTTTATTGCGCGCTTGCCCTGGCTGAGAAGCACTCAAAGGACCAATCTGCGGAGAAAGATACGCCATTAGTCGGTCCTTCCCTCGTTTGTCAGTTGGCGCTCAACGTACTTACCCGTTGAGCCGTTGATGTAGCCCATATCGGCCGAAGTGAGTTCTCCCGCATCGGCTTGCAAAAGGGCATTCATCACTTCCGCACCTACCGGAGAAGCAACAGCTGAACCGCCACCACCTTGCTCGATAAGCACAGACACCACGTATTTCGGATCGTCGAAAGGCGCGTAGCACACGAACACCGCGTAGTCGTCTTTGCCGGCAACTTCAGCCGTGCCCGTTTTACCCGCCGCATCAATGCCGTACTGGGAGAACCGCTCGTACATGTCCGAATTTTCGTTCACCACGCCGTGCAGTGCCTCGCGCATCAGCTTAAGGTTCTTCGCGTCAACAACAGGCTCGTCCACCTCTTGCGCTTTATGCGTAACCACGATATCGCCCTGTTCGTTGCGGATGTCCTGCAGCAAATGCGGCTGCATGATCTTTCCCGTTGCAATAGCGCCGTACGCAACAGCAATCTGCAGCGGCGTGACCAGCACGTATCCTTGGCCAATGGCCATGTTTGTCATGTCACCGCCGCGCCACGAGGCTTCCTCGGGCGTGTCCTTGAAAAATTCCTTTTTCCATTCGGGCGTAGGAATGCGCCCTGCCGCTTCGCCCGTGATATCAATGCCGCTGGTCGAACCGAAATGGTATTTCTTGATTTCATCTTGCAGGGCGGTCTCGGAAATCTTTCCCGCTTGCCCCGCGTCCCAGAAATCTTTTGCAATCTCGTAAAACGTAATGTCACACGAATCCACAATGGAATCATGGAACGTTTCCGTGCCATGTCCCGTGCGCAGCCAGCATTTCTGCACGTCACCCGAATTGAAGCCGTCCCACGAGCCACCGCATTCCCACGTTGATCCCTCAGTAGCAAAACCATACTTCAAGCCTGCAAGCCCCGAGAACGCCTTCATGGTGGAAGCCGCCGGATACGTGCCCGCAATTGCACGGTTGAGCAGCGGATACTGCGATTCGGACGTGTTATACATATCCCAAATGCTCTGGGAAATGCCGCCCACGAAGTTCGCCGGCGAATACGTAGGGAAATTCGCCAGCACCGCAATGCTGCCGTCTTTGACATTCATGGCCACCACGCAGCCGGCAACGCCTTTACCGGTGCCGATTGTGCCGTCTTCGGGGGCAATAAGATCCGCCAGCGCGCGTTCCGCCACATACTGCGCAGGGCCGCAAATCGTGGTATACACACTTGAACCACGCACGGGCTGCGTTTCGCTTTTCACCGAGCGCACGTTGCCATCGGCATCCGCCACCACAACACGCTGGCCGTGATCGCCTGCCAGCAAATCGTCATAAGCAGATTCCACGCCACTTTTTCCCACGTCATCGCCCAGTTGCAAGTCACGTCCCTGAGAAACACTCGACAAATCGGACTCCCCCACGCTGCCCGTGTAGCCCAACGCATGGGCAGCCAGCGCGCCATACGGATAATCGCGCACCGAGCGCGTTTCCACCGTAACGCCGGGAAATGCATCGGAATGTTCGCGGATGAATGCAACGTCGCGCAAACGCACATCGCTGGCCACCGTGCGCTTGCTTTGCGCGCCCGACGTTGAATCCTGAATACGCATGCGCACCACATTGCGAGGAATGCCCAAAACCACGGAAAGACGACCAAGAACGTCCTGGTCATCAGCCACATCGGCATCAGCCAAAACGGTCAGCGACGAACGATTCTTCACCAAAGGAATACCGCTTCTATCGCAAATGAAGCCACGCGGCGCCGGCGTTGAAACCGTGGCATAGCGGTTGTCGTCGGCAGCGCTTTTATACGAAGAAGAATCAAGCACCTGCATGCTGAAGAGCTTAATACCCAGAGCGCCGAAAATCGCTGCCGTTGCCGCCGCCATTACGTTGAAACGCACTTTCAGCCCATCGGCAGGATTCTTTCCCGGCATACCGCCTTCCGTTGTGCCTACCGCGTGCGAAGCGCCTTGGGTAGGCATCGAGGAAGAAACGCCTACCGAAGACACAGTATTGACGGATCGATGATTCGACTTCGTGTGGGTCGAAGAATAGCCGTTATAGAGATGTACTCCCACAACAATCGCAAGCGCCACTAAAAGCGCTGCGATGATTGCCGCAACAATTGCCGCAGTCATGCGCCGCTCCTAGCGTAGTTGCTGCGCAACGGGAATGTGCGTTGCTGTAATCTGGGGTCCAACAAAATGATGGACAAGCGGATACATAAGAAACGCCAAAATGCAGTCATAGAGCGCACACGGTGCAATGCGATACATAAGCAGGCTCAAAAACGACACGCCCATGCCGAATTGGATAAGCAGAAAACCGTAGGCAATCTCTGCCACCAGCACGGCAATTGCAATGCATGAGAATGCCATAATCTGGGAGTTTCCCTCGAGAACCGAGAACACGCGTGTCAGAATGAACGAAATGGCAACCATAACTGCAGCCATAATTCCAACGGGATGCGAGCTTAAAACGCCCCCCAGTAGGCCCAAAACAAACGCAACAACCATGCTGGAATTAGCCGGGCGCACAATGGCAAGCACCACGCAAAACGCCAGCAAGGCGTTCGGGCGGATAAGCGCAATAGTCATGGCCGGCGTTATCACCAGCTGAAACACAAAAGCAAGCAGCGCTGCTATCACCAAACTGATATTTCGGCGGATCGCTTCCACTTATGCAGCCGCCCCCTGAGAACCAACCGTCGAAACTACAATCACTTCCTGGAGCGGACCAGCGTTCTCGTTCGGGGAAACCACAATACGGCGCGTGGATTCGCCTTGACGCTGATCGATGCGTACGACTTGTCCCACAATCAGACCGCGCGTATAGCTTCCGCCCAAGCCAGAAGTTACTACAACGTCGCCCACCTGCACGTTCGCATCGGTTGAGATATCTTCAAGGTAAAGCAGCCCCTCAAGCGAACCCACGCACACGCCTTCTTCGCGCGTGGCCTGCAGCAAAACGGCAACACCGCTTTGGGGGTCGGTTAAGAGGCGAACCGTGGAAGAATTATCGGACACGCTAATAATCTGGCCAATCACGCCATTCGGACCCATAACACTTTGCCCCACAACAATACCATCGGCGCTTCCCGCGTCAATCGTCACAGCCTGGTCGTACGCTTCGGACGTACGCCCGATAACGCATGCAACCGTGCCGGTGATGCTGTACTTCTCGGAAATGTTCAAGAGCCCCTCAAGGCGCTCGGCTTCCTGCCGATACTCTTCCGCATCGGCCAACTGACGACGCAAACTCTCATTTTCCTCGCGCAGTTCAGACAGCGTTGCATCCGATGCCGTTGCGTTCGTAATGGCATCTGCCGCATCGGCGCGCGCAAGCTCCAAGTGTGCACCTGCCTTCGTAAGCGGCTGCACCACCGAGCAGATTGCGCCCTGCACCTGGTGAAGAATACCTTCCTCCCCTTCGCGGGCGTAGCCAAACGACACGCCAATACAAAGCACGAGCATGACGGCAAGAAGGACCCGAGGGTCCTTCGAAGTTTTTTTCATCTGATAGGTTTGAAGCATAACGTTTGCCTAAAGCGCTTTCGTGTTATTTGGAGCGCATAAGCGTCTGTCTCAGAGCTGTTGGCGTCTCCAAAACCTTCGAGCAGCCCATAACCACGTTCGTCAGCGCCGTCTCGCTCACCCAAACGGGAATCTCAAGACGATAACTCAAATAGCGGTCAAGACCGGAAAGCAGGCCGCCGCCACCCGTGAGCAAAATGCCGTTTTTAATGATGTCACTGGCAAGGTCGGGGTTCGTTTTCTTGAACGTTTCCTTGATGTGGAACACCATTTCCTCGACCGGCGCCTGCAGCGCGCGACGAACGTCTTCCGACTGAACGGAGACTTCCTTCGGCTGTTCGGTATACATGTCCTGACCGGAAATAAGCAGGTCACGCTCGCGTCCGTCCTCAAAAGGAAGAATGGAGCCAATAGCAATCTTGATGTATTCAGCGGTTCTTTCGCCGATTTTGATTCCCAGCAAGTCGCGCAGATAGTTTGCCACCGCTTCGTCCATGCGGTTGCCCGCCAAACGAAGCGAAGACGACGTTACGATACCGCCCAACGAGATAACGGCAACTTCCGTGGTGCCACCGCCGATGTCCACAACCATGGAGCCAATAGGCTCGGTCACGGGAAGATCGGCGCCCATTGCCGCCGCCATGGGCTCTTCCACCAGGTACGCTTGACGCGCGCCCGCCTGGATAGCCGCTTCGAAAACAGCACGCTTCTCAACAGACGTTGCGCCGCAGGGGATGCAAATGACAATGCGCGGCTTAGCTTGCCACGGGTACTTGCGCGAAATCGCACGGTCGATAAACGCGGAGAGCATAGCTTCCGTTACGTCGTAGTCGGCAATAACGCCATCCTTTAGGGGATGTTCCGCCGAAAACGCGTCCGGCGTATGGTTGATCATGTTCTTGGCTTCTGTACCAACAGCCAAAACACGATGAGTGCTCTTCTCAATAGCAACAACAGAAGGCTCGTTGATTACAATGCCCTCGCCGGGAATTGCCACCAACGTATTGGCCGTGCCCAAGTCGATAGCAAGATCGACTGAAGAGCGCGAGCCCAAACTCGAAAGAAAATCTCCTGAAGAGAGCGAATCTAAAAAGGACATACAGGTTTCTCCCACTTAACTTTTCACGTAAGTGCGAATTTTACCATACACCAGCTTTGCATTGCTCCAACGCCTGCTCCCCATGGTAAAAAACCATGTTTATCCATGAAAAGCAGGCGTTGAGCACTCTTTTTTGACAGTTTGCTAATGCACCGAGCACGAAAAACAGGGATCGTAGGCGCGCACCAGCATTTCTACACTGTGCTTGAGCTCATCCTCGCTTACCCCTTGCGCCGCTAAGTCGCATGCAAGCTTCATCATGTCGGCTTCCAGGTTTGCAACGTTTTGCGCCGTGGGCGTAACGATGGTGGCATGCACAACGTAGCCCTGCTCGTCGAATTCCAAATCGTGGAACACGGTGCCACGTGGCGCCTCGGTAAAGCCTATACCCTTGCCTGCCCGCGGCGTAAATGCCACCGGCGTTGTGGTTCCCTCGAACTCGTCTGCCGCCAAAGCGCGACACAGCGCCGCACAACGCTCAACGGCGTCCACCAGCTCAACAGCTTGCGCAACGTTATTGTTGAACGGGTTACGCTCAGGCGGACGCAATCCCGCCTTTGCCGCAGCAAAACGCGCTTGCTGCGTCAAGTTGTTCCACGATGCGTTGATACGAGCCAGCGCACCCACCAGGTACGGCTTCTTCGTTTCGCGCGCACGAGCAAACAGCGCGCAAGAATGAGGCACGGCATATTCTTCCATGGCATCATGAAGCTGCGTGCAGTCAAAACGCGCGCCGGATTTCACGAATTCAAATTCGCGTGAAAGCGAAATAGGATACGCGCCTTCCTGCACCATGGCCATCATTTCGCCATCGGTCGCAAGCGGCGGAACAGGGAAACCGTTGAACACATCCACCGTGGTAAGGGCGAATTCAAGCGCCTGGTCAAGCTGCTGCGCCATATCAAGGTATTGCTGCGCCGTGGGCTCGGACGTGAATCCGCCCACCACCGCGGTAATGGGATGGATGCTGCGACCGCCCACCAGGCAGCACAGCTCGTTTCCCAGGCTCTTCAGCGCAAGCGCCTTGTCAAACAGCTCCTTATTCGCATCCGCCAAAGGGAAAATGCTTTGCTGCTTCAAATAATCGGGCGCAGCCAGAACATACAAGTGCGTCGCATGGTTTTGCAGGTAGGAACCATACACCAAAAGCTCGCGCAACATGCGCGTGCGCTCGCTGACCTCCACCCCAAACGCCTGTTCAACGGCAAGAAGACTGGTAATCACATGATTTGCCGAGCAAATGCCACAGATACGAGAAGCAATATAGGGAATCTCATCGAAACGGCGGCCGCGCACCATGCTTTCAAAGAAACGAGCGGGCTCATCGATCTGCATCTGAACCGACTCAACAACACCTTCTTTTATGGATACCTTAACTTGACCATGGCCTTCAACGCGGGCCATATGCTCAAGCGTCAATACTTCTTTGCTCATAAACGTGCTCCCTGTAGCTTAGTCGTGCCCTTACTCGTCTTCTTTTTCCAGGTCAAGCACGCCTGCATTGAACATACGCAAGCGCTGCTTGAACACGTTCGCATCCTGACCGAACGATTCGACAACCGCATAAGCGGAATCCAAATTGCAATCAGGGGAAATTCCCGCGCATCCGTTGCACGCACGTCCCAGGCCAGGGCAACGTGCGCCACAGCCCGCGCGCGTGACCAGACCCATGCAAATCTGCCCCTGCTCATAAAGGCACTGGGTTCCGTTCACCTTGCATTCGCCACACAACGTGGTAGTGGAAATGGCTTTATTCGAGCCCTGCAGCGCGCGCTGCAAAACGTCCACGAAACGATAGAAATCAACGGGGCAACACGGCACTTCGAAATCAACGTCAATGGTGTGCTTGATTGACGCCGGCGAAACCACCTGACCGCAAGCTTCGGGAAGCGCATCGCCGTACACATCGTGCGCATGGACGTCTACCCCATCGCAAGCCATGCCAGGAATGCCACCGGTAAGCGCGCACGCGCCAATGCCAATAACAGTCTTCGCGCGCTTGCGGATCTCAACCAGAAGATCGCGCGCTTCTTGTGTGGTCGCGGCGCCTTCGATAACGGCAACATCGAACTCATCGGGCAGCGGCTCATCGCTCACAAGCTGCCAATACCCCAGGTCAATCTGACCTAAAACGTCCAACAGGTACGCTTCCTTATTCGTGACCTGCAGTTGGCAGCCAAAGCAGCTAGCGAACGCGAAGAACACAACACGCGGCACGCCTTCGCCGCGCAACGAAACAGCGTAGTTTGCCATAATCACATCGACCCCTGAATGTTCTTAGCTTCCCAGTAATTGAACACCGGACCATCAATGCATACGTACTGATGCCCAATCTGGCAATGACCGCACTTGCCCATGCCGCATTTCATGTGGCGCTCAAAACTCATGTAAATGTGATCGTAGCTGATGTTCTTCTTGCGCATCTCTTCCACCACAAAACGGTACATGACAGGAGGTCCGCACAACGCGCCGAACGTGTTATCGGGATCGATCTCGAGCTGGGCAAACGGTTTCGTGACAACGCCTACTTCGCCATCCCAGTTATCATCGGGATTATCCACCGTCAGGTGCAGCTCGAAGTCTTTACGATGGCGCCACATCTCAAATTGATCGCGGAACATGATCTCGGAAGGAGACTTTGATCCATAAATGATGATGATCTTGCCGAATTCGCTTCGCTCATCGTGGATGTTGTTGATCAGTGAACGCAGCGGCGCAATGCCCAGGCCGCCTGCAACCAGCAACACATCATGACCGCGCATCTTGTCAATGGGGAAACCGCGCCCGTAAGGCCCGCGAATACCCACAATATCGCCGCACTGCATCTTGTGCAGCTCTTCGGTGAATTTACCCGTTCGACGCACGCACAGCTCAATGAAACCGCGCTTTGTGGGCGAGCTGGAAATGGAGATGGGCGCCTCGCCCACACCAAAGATAGAAAGCTCCACGAATTGGCCGGGATTGTGGCGGAACGCTTCGCGAATCTTTTCGTCTATCAGGCGAAACTCGAACAGCTTTTCCGTTTCCGTAAGCTCTGTGATAGACGTGATACGCGCCGGCCACGGACGATACGGATTTGCCGCCATCAGCTCTTCGCCCGACAGCGGCTCAGCTGAAGCGGTGTAAGGGCTTACGGATACGCTTCTCAGCTCTTCGCTAATCATTTTCCGCCGCCTTTCTCTCAAAGAACTCAAGCACGCGGATAGGGTTGATGTGCGCCTTGCACGCGCGCACGCAACGGCCGCAACCTACGCACAGCATGCGGTCGTGGTTCGCAAGGAAACCGTTGAGCTTGTGGTACATGCGATGACGCACGCGCTCGCGCGTGGTGGGACGGAAGTTGTGACCGCCGGCAACAACAGCGAACTGGGGCGATGTGCAGGCATCCCACACGCGACGACGCTCTCCGGTCACGCCATTGGGATCAAGCTCATCGCGAATGTCGAAGCAGAAGCACGTAGGGCATACCGCCGCGCACGCCGAACACGAAAGGCAGCGGCTTCCCAACTGCTCCCAGAACGCATCGCTATGGAAAACGTCCATGAGCATGGCAACTTCTTGCACATCGGGAATGCTGCGCGAAAACGCCGACTGACGAGCACGCGTACGCTGACGAAACGCAATACGGTCCTCGTCGCTTGCAACGCGCAAATCGCACGTGGCTTCCAAGATATTGGCTGCTTCTACGCTGGAGATGCTCACCAGAACATGCCCGTTTTGCAAATCCTGCAAGAACAAGTCGTAACCGAAATGCGCCTCGTCGCTGTCCCACAAGTTGCAGAAGCATTCCTGTGTAGGCATGCAGCCCACGCCAATAATAAGCGTGGCCTCGCGGCGGGCAATATAGTAAGGATCGGGGTATTTTCCGTAACGGAAAACAAGGTCAAGCCTGTTCAGCGCATTAATGTCGCAGGCATGCACGCCAAAAATGACGCGCGGCGGCACTTGCATTTTGAAATCCGTGAACGTGTTTTTTGATGCATCGAAAGAAAAAAGCGTCTCTTTTGGTGGCAAGAAGAACTTCCGCAGAGACGACTGCGTGCCCTGCGGAGCTTTGCTTATCTGCTCCGGGGACGTAATGACGTCGAACGTTGCAATTTCTCCGTGATCAACGGGAGCAATCACTTCGTACGACTTAAGAAATGCCGAGACCAGCGCGGGCACCTCATCCGCATCGATAACGCGATAAAGCATGGCCCTCCCTCTTCGTTAATCGAATCGGCAGAACGTCCGCCCGCATCCGCGCAAACGGAAAGCGAGCGGACGCCAAATAATGCCGAAAACCTCTTAACCGAAGAATACGCCTATTTCGCGCTCAGCGGACTCCACAGAGTCGGAACCGTGAATAACATTTCGGTCAACAGTCAAACCGAAGTCGCCGCGGATGGTTCCCGGGGCTGCCTGAGCGCAGTTCGTCGCGCCCATGAGCTTGCGCATAACAGCAACGGCGCCTTCGCCGGCAATAACCATCTTGACCACAGGGCCGCTTGTGATGTAAGAGATAAGACCGTCGTAGAACGGCTTGCCCTCGTGCTCTTTATAGTTCTCTGCTGCTTGCTCGGGGGTAACCATGGTAAGTTCCATCTTCTCGATGGTCAGGCCGGCACGCTCGATGCGCGAGATAATCTCACCCACGTGCCTGTTCTCAACGCCGTCGGGTTTAATCATGCTGTAAGTACGCTCAATTGCCATGCAAACATCCTTCCTGTGCTATTTACAATTCTGGCAAAAAGGGCGAGACCACCCCTGTGGTTTCGCCCTTATCAACAAAAACGAGAAGCCTAAGGCTAGTTCTGGCTGGTGAAGTACAATTCTACATCGGAAATCTTCCAACCAATGCCGTCGCGAGCCAACGAAACCTCGTAACGCACCGTTCCGCCGGCAGACGTTGCGGCAGTCACGTATGCAGTGGCATTCGACATGGAACGATTGACGCCTTCAATCTGGGCGTTCGAATCGCTGATAACGGAAGAAAGCATATCCTGCTTTTGCTTATCGGTAATGCCCGATGCAAAAACGCTGTCAGAAGCGCCTTCGGGATCGGCAAAGAATTGCGAGATGACTGCCTCTTGCGTGGGATAGCCGTAACCCTGCGTGTACGCGAAAACGGCAGCTCCCAGCGCAAGCACAATCAAGATCATGAACGTGATGAAAATCTTGAAGCCGCAACCACGACCGCGTTTCTTTTGCACCTCAATGTTGCGCGACCAATTATCCACTTCCTCATCGGAGGCGTTGAAGAACGCATCCTGCGTGGCATCGGGCGTACGCTCGGGCAGATAAGCGCTTGCGGAATTATCATCGTAATGACCGGGATCGTACGCATCGTCGTCATAATACATGTCGGCGTCATATGCGTCAGAGACAACATCGAAGCCCGAAGCGTCCGCATAATCAGGCTCTTCCTGACGCGGAATCTCCATAGTGCCTTGCGCAACATTGCCCACCGCGCGCTGATAATCAACGCTTGCGGAGTCGGAAAGGAAATACGTCTTGTCGGCAAGGGCCATTTCAAACGCGTTGACTGCCTTCTGCATTTGCCCGCAGGCAACGTACGCCTGGCCCAAGTTGGCGTAAAGTTTGTTGCGCGTTGCCGACTTCATGGGGAACTGCAACGCGCTCTCGTACGACGTGATAGCATCCGCCGGACGATTCAGCGTCATGAAGCAAATGCCCAGGTTCAAAAGCGCTTTCGTGGGATCGGGGTTTTTCTCGTCAAGGGCGGCTTCACGGAATGCAACGCCTGCCTCGGCGGTTTTACCCAGCTTGAGCAGGGCATTTCCCATACCCAAATACGCTTTGTAATGCGCATCGTACTTCGCGTCTTTCGATGCATTGCCAAAGCGCGTCACGGCATTTTCGTAATCGCGCAGCGCGGCATACGCAAAACCCATGTTGCAGTTCACGGCGCCCAAAGCATCGTAGGCGGTATCGCCCGTTGCCTGAGAATACGCGTTAATAGCTTCGCTGTTGTTGCCCAGCTTCATAAGGCAGTTGCCCATTTGGTGGCACAAAAGACCCATTTCACCTGGCTGCAGAGCAAAAACAGGATCCTGCATGCAGCTGGAGAACAGCTGCAGAGCCGATGCGTAGTCTTTTGCGTTATAAGCTGTTTGCGCTTGCTGGAATACTTCGTTGTTCATAGATTTCCTCACCATAATGCCCGAAGGCGAAAAGTTGCGTTATTCAGCTGCGTTCTCAATCACAATGCTCTCGATGGTGTCGCCCTGACGCAACGCGGCAATGGTGTCGAAGCCTTCCAACGTCTGACCGAAAACCGTGTAGTTCGGGTCCAAGAAATGCTGAGCACCCAGGCAGAAGTAGAACTGAGAGCCTGCAGAGTCGGGGTTGGAGGAACGAGCCATGGCCAACGCGCCATCTTCGTGAGAGTTGTTCGGGTTCGTAGTGAACTCCTGCTGAATGCGATAGCCGGGGCCACCCGTGCCGTTGCCCTTGGGGTCGCCGCCCTGGATGACAAAGTTCGGCACATAGCGATGGAACGTCAGACCATCGTAGAAGCCCTTCTGTGCGAGCTCAACGAAATTGCCCACATGAATAGGAGCGTCTTTGCCTGCAAGCCGAACACGAATGGTGCCCTTGTTCGTGGTGAACACGGCAATTTCTTCACCCGTGGGCTTGTATTCGGGGGTGTATAGATCAGAAGAAAACAGTCCCATAACAAATCCTTTCCATAAAGGCGCACGTTATCACACGCTCAAATATAAGAGTACATACGGATGATGATTTTAGCAGACACCCGCCCACATTGAGAAAAATAGCGAAATTATTCACGATAGCGGACCTAGGCGGAACGCGCAGTTAATTTGCAAGTTCATCCGAACACTTGCGTTTTGTTCTCGAACTGACCCGAACGCGTTCGGATGAGTCCGAG
>CAKTVK010000043.1 GCA_934623455.1 uncultured Eggerthellaceae bacterium
CATTGCTTTCGATTGACCAGACGGCGCCGATTTTCACGCGCGACGATTACACTCAGGCGCTCGATGCGGCGAAACGGGCGGGTTTTGGATCCGCTGTTGCGCTGCTTCTGGACCGTCAGGCGGCACGATTTCATGAGCCTCGTGTGGGGGCGCGTCCCAATTTGGCGCTTTAGCCCTGTTCGCGCGGCCGTATAGGTTACAATGCCGCTAGAATGTTTTGTTTGCAAACCTCTTCGCGATAGTTCGATGCGCCGCTGTTTTCTGCCTGAATACATAACGCTGAACGGGGATTTTATTGTTTCCGGTAGGGAGCGGCGCAAACGAATTGCGTTGATGACCAACAATGAAAGAGAAGAATCACTATGACTGATTTTATTGAAGGACGCCGTGCGCTGGTTGAGGCGCTTCGCACCGACGTGCCCATGCGCTACGTTCTTATGGCGGACAACGTGAAGCGCGATTCGCTTATCAGCGACATTGAGCGCAAGTGTCGCCAGCGCGATATCGAAGTGCGCAAAGTGCCCAAGAAAAAGCTGGACGATATGTCAGAACGCGGTTCTCATCAGGGCGTTATGGGTGCAACAAAGCCGTTTGAGTACGTTGGCACACGCGATATTGTAAACGCAGCGCAGGCATACGCCGAAGAACACGATGGCCGTGCGCTGGTGGTTATTCTGGATCACATTACCGATGCGGGCAACCTGGGTGCGATTATTCGCAGCGCCGATGCCGTGGGCGCAAGTGGCGTGATCATTCCGTCGAAGCGCGGGGCATCCGTAACGGCTGCTACGTATAAGAGCTCGGCGGGTGCCGTTTCGCACGTGCCCGTGGCGCGCGTTGCGAACTTGAACGATTCCATTGAGCGCCTGAAGAAGGAAGGCTTTTGGATTGCCGCAGCAAGCGAGCAGACCGATGGCACCATTTGGGATTCCAACTTGAAGGGCAAGATTGCGCTGGTCATGGGCAACGAAAGTGAAGGTGTTTCGCGCCTGGTGCTCGATAACTGCGACTTTGCCGTTGCGCTGCCCATGGAAGGCAAGGTTGGTTCTCTGAATGTTGCTCAGGCGTTTACCGCCTGCGCGTATGAGTGGCTGCGTCAGAACCGTTAATGGCTTTGACGGCTTTGCCGCCGCGAAAGCTTGAGCGATTCGTTGCTTCGTTGACCTGGGATTCCTTGCTACCGCATCGATAATGCATGAAAGGGGAGTGCGACTATGGGATTGTTTGGAAAGAATAGCGAGAATGGTTTCGGTACGTTCGTGGGTCCCGATGGACAGATGCACGTTGCTATGAAGTCGGGAAATATGACGTTCACCAATGGCGAGACGTATTTCGGCATTGGTAACAATATGGCTACCGACACTAAAGGAAACTTGTATTACGAGACGGGCGATATGGTCTTTGGCTCCGATGGAAACTCGCATATGAAGTTTGGAGATAACCCAACGTTTTTCGTGTAGGTAGCTGTGCGCAGGCATGCGTGCAAATGTCCGTGTTTGCACTTATTTTGGTGAGAATAGGAGGAATTCCAAAAAAATTGGAATTCCTCCTATTTTTTTATATCGCAGTAGAAGAGAAATAGGAGGAAATTGAAAAAAATTACATTTCCTCCTATTTTTTGGGTGTATTCGATTGATTTCGGGTGGACATCGTATGAAAAACGGCTTATTTGTTTGAAAACGCTCCTTAGAAATAGGAGGAAATGATAAAAAATCAAAATTTCTCCTATTTGCCGTTGAACTGTTTCATAAAAAATAGGAGGAAAAAGAAATAATTTCAATTTTCTCCTATTTTTCTTATCAAAAGCATCTTTTTGGGCTGTGAATACTTGTTTTCTGTCTGTATAGGGGTGCTAGCGTTCCTTTCCGCGCGCAAAGGCGTACAATAGGGCGCTATGGCAATTCAACGTAAAAAATATCTCCTGGTCGATGGCTACAACGTATTGCGCTCGGGCTCGCGTTATCGCGATATAACGGGTCCCGATTACACGCACGATGCGTTCAACCGCGCGCGCGAAACGCTCATCAAGGATGTGGGCAGCTACGCAAATGCCGGCTATACCGATGCCACCATTGTTTTCGATGGTGCGCAAAACGAAATGTCCACAGGCGCACCGCAGCGCATTGGCGGCGTGCGCATCATGTTCTCCCCTCGGGGCGTTTCTGCCGATCACGTGATTGAAAAACTGGCATACGAATATCGCGAGCGCGGCTTGGAATGCATTGTGGTCACCAGCGACGCCTCCATTCAAGACGCAACGTTCGGTGGCGGTATTGACCGCATGAGCGCGAACGGATTCTCGCGCGAAATGGAAATGCACTACGAAGATGCCTACTTGGACGAGCAGCCGGCCACGGCGGAAAAGAACACGATTGAGAGCCGTCTGGGCGCCGATGTTGTGGCCAAGCTGCGCGCACTGCGCGATGGAGGTAGCAATTAACACGCGCTGGCGAGTGCTGTTGCACGGCGTGAGCCTTTGGCAACCTGTGGGCAGGCGCGTTGGCGATTGCGCGTGTTCTACCCCGCTGCGCCGCAATCGGTCTAGCTGTGCCCGGCGCTTGTCGCCGTTTGCATCCGCATGGAAAACCCACAAAAACTTCACTACTCGTAAAAATTTTTCTTGACCTGGTGTTTTATTGCGCGTATTATGAATAATCGCGTATTTTTACCAAACCCGATGTTTCAAGGGGTGGGGAACCCCGCGGAAACAAGGAAGGAAAAAGCACTGTGACCAGGAATTATAGAACCCGCAGAAGCTTTGCGAAGATTCCCGACGTTATGGATGTCCCGAATCTGATCGCAATCCAAACGGAGAGCTTTGAGTGGTTCAAGACGGAAGGCATTCAGCAGGCTTTTGCTGATGTGGCTCCCATCGAGAACAATGCTAAGACTCTTCGCGTTGAATTTGGCGCACATCACTTTGGCGAACCGAAGCACGGCGTTGACGAATGCAAGGAGAAGGACGTTTCCTATCAGGCTCCTTTGTTCGTGGACGTTCGCTTCATCAACCTTGAAACGGGCGAAGTCAAAGAGCAGAACGTCTTTATGGGCGATTTCCCTCAGATGACTCGTCGCGGCACCTTCATCATCAACGGCACCGAGCGTGTTGTTGTTTCTCAGTTGGTGCGTAGCCCGGGCGTGTACTTCTCTTCCGAGCGCGACAAGACGTCCGACAAGCTTATCTACAACGCTAAAGTTATTCCGAGCCGCGGTGCTTGGTTGGAATTTGAAACGGACAAGCGCGACGTGCTTTCCGTGCGTATCGACCGCAAGCGCAAGCAGCCGGCAACGCTGTTGCTGCGCGCTTTGGGCGTTGCTGAAACGCGCGACGAAATCATCGAGCTGCTGGGCGCCAACGAAATGGTGCTGCGCACGCTTGACCGCGACCCCGCCACAACGAAGGAAGAAGCGCTTATCGAGCTGTACAAGCGCTATCGTCCCGGCGAGCCGCCTACCATTGACTCCGCACGCGCAACGCTGGAAGGCCTGTTCTTCAGCCCGCAGCGCTATGACCTGGCAAAAGTCGGTCGTTACAAGATCAATAAGAAGCTGGGTTTTGACCCTGAGTTCGATGCCTCCACGCTGACCGAAGAGGACATCGTGAAGTCCATGCAGTACATCGTGGCACTGCACGAGGGCGCAGAAGGCGTTACCACCGATGATATTGACCACTTTGGCAACCGCCGCATCCGCACGGTGGGCGAGCTGATCCAGAACCAGTTCCGCATTGGCCTGACCCGCATGGAGCGCAATGCCCGCGAGCGCATGAACACTCAGGAAGCCAGCGAAATCACGCCGCAATCCCTGGTGAACATCCGCCCCGTGGTGGCGTCCATCAAGGAATTCTTCGGTTCTTCGCAGTTGTCCCAGTTCATGGACCAGGCGAACCCCGCTGCTGGCATTACGCACAAGCGTCGTTTGTCCGCTTTGGGCCCGGGCGGTCTGTCGCGTGAGCGCGCAGGCTTCGAAGTTCGAGACGTTCATACTTCTCACTACGGCCGTATGTGCCCCATTGAGACCCCTGAAGGCCCGAACATCGGCCTGATCGGCTCGCTGGCAACGTACGCTCGCGTGAATCCGTACGGCTTCATTGAGACGCCGTATCGCCGCGTGGTTGACGGCAAGGTGACCGACGACGTTGACTACCTGACCGCCGACGAAGAAGAAAATCACACCATTGCGCAGGCAAACGCTGAGTTTGACCCCGAGACGCGCGTATTCGGTTCCGTGGACGCAAACGGCACGTTCGTTCCTGCAGTCAAGGTTTTGTGCCGTACCAAGAATTCCTCTGGCGAGTTCGGCGACCCTGCCGAAGTTTCCCCCAGCCAGGTGGACTACATGGACGTTTCTCCTCGTCAGATGACCTCTGTTGCAACGTCGCTGATTCCCTTCTTGGAGCACGACGACGCAAACCGCGCCCTGATGGGCTCCAACATGCAGCGTCAGGCTGTGCCGCTGCTGCGTCCGTCCGCACCGCTGGTTGGTACGGGCATTGAGCATCGCATTGCCGTTGACTCGGGCGAAATCCTGGTCGCCCAGAATCCCGGCGTTGTCGATTACGTTGACGGCATGACCATCACCATTTTGACCGACGATGGCGAATACGACGAATACGTTATTCCGAAGTTCCAGCGCTCCAACCAGAGCGGCTGCATCAACCACAAGCCTATCGTGCGCAAGGGCGACATTGTTGCCGCGGGCGACGTTTTGGCCGATGGCCCCAGCTGCGACGGCGCTGAGCTGGCCCTGGGTCAAAACCTCATGATTGCCTACATGCCGTGGGAAGGCTATAACTACGAAGACGCTATCATCTTGTCCGAGCGCGTTGTGTCCGAGGACTTGCTGACGTCTATCCATATCCACGAGTACGAACTTGACGCACGCGACACCAAGCTGGGTGCCGAGGAAATCACCCGTGAAATCCCCAACGTGGGCGATGATATGACCATGAACCTGGACGCCGACGGCATCATTCGCATTGGCGCCGAAGTGCACCCGGGCGATGTTCTGGTGGGCAAAGTCACCCCAAAGGGCGAAACCGAGCTCACTGCTGAAGAGCGCTTGCTGCGCGCCATCTTCGGTGAGAAGGCCCGCGAAGTGCGCGACACCTCGCTGAAGGTGCCTCACGGTTCCGGCGGCCGCGTTATTGGCATTTACCGTCAGTCCCGCAGCAAGGGCGACGATCTGGCGCCGGGCGTAAACGAACTCGTGCGCGTGTTCGTGGCTCAGAAGCGTAAGATCCAGCAGGGCGACAAACTGTCTGGTCGTCACGGTAACAAGGGTGTTATTTCCCGCATCCTTCCGATTGAGGACATGCCTTACTTGGCCGATGGTACGCCGATTGACGTTATTTTGAACCCGCTGGGCGTTCCTTCTCGTATGAACGTGGGTCAGCTGCTTGAGAACCACCTGGGCTGGGCCGCTAAGTGGGGTTGGTCGGACGATCCCGAGTCTACCGAGCCGGTGGAAGGCCCCATGTACACGGCAACGCCGGTGTTCGACGGCGCTACCGAGCAGGAGATTTCCGCATGCATCGAGGCTGCAAACCGCAACCTGATCAACATCAACCACGCGAAGTACGGCGACAAGGCGCGCGACGAATTTGTGCCGCAGCTGTCTCACACGGGCAAGACCTGGCTGTTTGATGGCCGCACGGGCGAGAAGTTCCGCGAGCCCATTACCGTTGGCCAGACCTACATCCTGAAGTTGGGCCACTTGGTTGACGATAAGATCCATGCTCGTTCGACGGGCCCTTACAGCTTGATTACGCAGCAGCCTTTGGGCGGCAAGGCGCAATTCGGCGGCCAGCGCTTCGGCGAAATGGAAGTTTGGGCGCTGTACGCTTACGGTGCATCGAACGTGCTGCAGGAGATTTTGACCATCAAGTCCGACGACACCGCCGGCCGCGTGAAGTCTTACGAGGCCATTGTCAAGGGCGAGAATCTGCCCGACGCCGAAGTGCCCGAGTCCTTCAAGGTTCTTATCAAGGAAATGCAGGCACTGTGCCTCAACGTTGAGCTCAAGGGCGAAGGCAAGGATCTCTTCGAGGCGCAGGGTCGCCACGAAGACGGCGATGACCAGCAGATTCTGGACACGCTGACCGCTGACGCAAAGAAGGCGGAAAAAGAAGAAGAAAGCGCGATTGACGATATCGCTGCTGGATTGGATGAACTTATGGGCGATTTGAACATCGGCAACGATGTGAACGACCTTATCGGTGAAGGGGAGGAGCTGTAAACATGACAACTGAATTTGACGTTAACAACTTCGATGCCCTTCGCATTTCCGTTGCCAGCGCTGAAGATGTGCGCAGCTGGTCTCGCGGCGAAGTGAAAGAGCCCGAGACCATCAACTACCGCACCCTGAAGCCGGTAAAAGACGGCCTGTTCTGCGAAAAGATCTTTGGCCCCACGAAGGACTGGGAGTGCTCGTGCGGCAAGTACAAGCGCGTGCGCTTCAAGAACATCGTGTGCGAAGTCTGCGGCGTTGAAGTGACCCGTTCCAAGGTCCGCCGCGAGCGCATGGGCCACATTGAGCTTGCCACGCCGGTAAGCCACATTTGGTACTTCAAGGGCTCCCCTTCTCGCATGGGTTATCTTTTGGACATCCCGCCGAAAGAGCTGGAGAAGGTGCTGTACTTCGCAAGCTCCATCATTACCTCGGTCGATGATGAGGCACGCGAAGAAGACGAAGAGATGCTGCGCGATGAACTGGCGGCTGACCTGGAAGAACTCGATGCAGAGCGCGATCGTTTGATTGAGTCTACGCGTCGTCTGTCCACCGATTACGTGCCCGACGAGGATGAGTTCGTGGATGACATTGATGAAGACGAGCGCATGCTTCCCGAAGAAGTGGAAGAAGAGATCCAGGACATCATCGACGAATACGAAGAGCGCAAGGTTCTGCGCAAGGACGCATTCGATGAGTTTATGCGCATTGTGCCTAAGCAGCTCATTTCTGATGAAGCGCTGTATCGTGAAATGCGCCTGAACTACAAAGATTACTTCACCGGTGGCATGGGTGCCGAGGCTATCCGCGACCTGCTGGATGCCATTAACCTGGAAGAAACCGCTGTTGAGCTTGCTGAAATCATTGAGACCGGCAAGGGCCAGAAGCGCGCAAAGGCCATCAAGCGCCTGAAGGTTGTGGATGCGTTCATCAAGTCTGACAACAAGCCTTCCGACATGATTCTTGACGTTATCCCGGTTATCCCGCCAGAGCTTCGTCCTATGGTTCAGCTGGACGGTGGCCGTTTTGCGACTTCCGACCTGAACGATTTGTACCGCCGCGTGATCAACCGCAACAACCGCTTGAAGCGCTTGCTGGATTTGGGTGCGCCCGAAATCATCGTGAACAACGAGAAGCGCATGCTGCAGGAAGCCGTTGACTCGCTGTTCGATAACGGCCGTCGCGGTCGTCCGGTGGCTGGTCCTTCCAACCGTCCGCTGAAGTCCCTGTCCGACATGCTCAAGGGCAAGCAGGGCCGCTTCCGTCAGAACTTGCTGGGTAAGCGCGTTGACTACTCTGGCCGTTCCGTTATTGTTGTTGGCCCGTCCCTGAAGCTGCATCAGTGCGGTCTGCCTTCGCAGATGGCTTTGGAGCTGTTCAAGCCGTTCGTAATGAAGCGCCTGGTTGAGCTTGAGTTGGCGAACAACATCAAGGCTGCAAAGCGCGCCGTTGATCGTGGCGCAAGCTTTGTGTGGGACGTTTTGGAAGAGGTTATCACCGAGCATCCCGTGCTGTTGAACCGCGCACCTACGCTGCACCGCTTGGGTATTCAGGCATTCGAGCCCGTGTTGGTTGAAGGCAAGGCATTGAAGCTGCATCCGCTGGTTTGCACCGCGTTCAACGCCGACTTCGACGGCGACCAGATGGCTGTGCATGTACCGCTGGGTGTAGAAGCTCAGGCTGAGGCCCGCGTGCTCATGCTTTCCGCGAACAACATTAAGTCCCCGGCTCATGGTCACCCGCTGACTGTTCCTACCCAGGACATGATTATCGGTCTGTACTATCTGACCGCTGCACGTGACGGTTTCCCGGGTGAAGGCCGCGTATTCATCGACCTGGATGACGCGTACAACACCTATGAAGCGCGCGCTGACCTGGACTTGCAGGCCAAGATTATCGTGCGTCTGCCCAAGGACACCACGGTTGCCACGGCTCACAAGCAGTACGAATATCACAAGGCGGGCGACCGCATTGAGACCACGGTTGGCCGCATTGTGTTCAACCGCATTCTGCCCGATGACTTCGAGTTCCTGAACTACGGCATGGATAAGAGCCAGGTCACCACGCTTGTCGAGGAAGTTTGCAACCGTTACCCGCTGGCCGATGTCCCCGCGATTTTGGACGGCTTGAAGGCTGCCGGCTTCCACTACGCAACGCGCGCTGGTGTTACCGTTTCCGTTTACGACGCTACGATTCCTCCTGCAAAGGTGCAGATTTTGGCCGATGCCGACGAGCAAGTTGCCAATATCGAAGAGGAATACGAGATGGGCCTTATGAGCGACGAAGAGCGTCGTAAGCAGGTCATCTCTGTTTGGGAAACCACGACGGACGTTGTTGGCAACGCCATGAACGACAACTTCGATCGTTTCAACCCCATCTACATGATGGCGCACTCTGGTGCTCGTGGTAACATGAAGCAGATTCGTCAGCTTGCGGGTATGCGTGGCTTGATGGCTGACCCGAAGGGTGAATACATCGAGATCCCGATTAAGGCAAACTTCCGCGAAGGCTTGTCGGTTTTGGAATACTTTACGTCTACCCACGGCGCTCGTAAGGGTCTGGCTGACACCGCTCTGCGTACCGCAGACTCTGGTTACCTGACTCGTCGTCTGGTTGACGTTGCACAGGACGTTATCATTCGCGAGCATGACTGCGGCACGTCCGATGGCGTTGACTATGAACTGCGCGACACGAAGGGCAAGGCTGATAGCAACTTGGTGGGCCGCGCCGTTATCGATGACGTTTACGCGAAGGACGGCTCGCTGATTATTGCTGCGGGCGACTTCATTAGCAGCGTTGACCAGGTCAACAAGATGATTGATGCTGGCCTTGACTCCGTAATGGTGCGCACCATTATGACCTGCCATGCCGAGCATGGCGTTTGCCAGAAGTGCTACGGTTGGGACCTGGCCACCGCGCGTCCCGGTTCCATTGGCACGGCTGTTGGTATTATTGCAGCTCAGTCCATTGGCGAACCGGGTACGCAGCTGACCATGCGTACGTTCCACACCGGCGGCGTTGCAGGCGGCGACATCACCGGCGGTCTGCCGCGTGTTCAGGAACTCTTTGAGGCACGCAAGCCGAAGGGCTTGGCTGTTCTTGCCGAGATTTCCGGCACCATGCAGGTCACGGGCGACAAGCAGACGAAGACCATCACCATCCACGACCAGGAAGGCAACTTCCGCGAGTACGTGGTGCCGGCTCGTGCCCAGCTGATGCAGGGTCTGAGCGATGGCGACCAGGTGACCATTGGCCAGCAGATCACGCGTGGTTCCGTGAACCCGCACGACTTGCTGCGCTTGACCGATCCGAACACCACGCTGCGCTACATTGTGACCCAGGTTCAGGACGTTTACGTGAGCCAGGGTGTAGAAATCAACGATAAGCACATCGAAGTTATCGCACGTCAGATGCTTCGCAAGATCGTTGTTCAAGAAGCAGGCGATTCCGACTTGATGCCGGGCCGCCAGATGAACCGTTTCGAGTTCCAGCACATTGCCGACGAGCTTATTGCTGAGGGCAAGCAGCCGCCTGTTGGCCAGCCGCTGTTGCTGGGCATTACGAAGGCTTCTTTGGCAACCGATTCGTGGGTTTCTGCTGCATCGTTCCAGGAGACCACCAAGGTTTTGACCGATGCCGCTATGGAAGGCAAGACCGACAACCTGATGGGTCTGAAGGAAAACGTTGTTATGGGCAAGCCCATCCCTGCTGGTACGGGTCTGCTGCGCTACCGCAAGGCGGGTCTCACGTACAAGGGCGTTCCGGTGACCAAGGAAGAAGGAAACCAGCTGCCCGATTACGCGCCGGCATTGCTCACGGAAATCGAAGAGCTGCTGCCTAAGCAGGAAGAGTGGTCTGTGGATGACGATGGCTACTTGGCACCGGGTTCGGGCCTGAGCAGCTTCTTGAACGGCTATGGCACGTATGGTCATCGTATTCAGCTTTCCGACGAAGATGCACGCTTGTACATCTTCGATGACCTGGGCGTTTCTCAGCGTTGGGCGAACAAGTTCTCCGAGGCTGGCATTGAGACCGTTGCCGACTTGGTGGGCAAGACTGAAGACGACCTGCTGCGCATCGAAGGCATTGGTAGCAAGGCTATCGAAGAGCTGGAAGAAGGCTTGAAGGCTCACGACTTGATGTACGTCATTGAGAACGACCTGGCGGCATCGAAGGACGACATGAGCCAGCTGCTGGATATGGTCTTCTCGCCGGATGACACTATTTTGTTGGGTGGCGACACGTTGCCGTCCTACAACATGGACGACGAGGATATGCTGGGCGAGGCTCTGCCGCCGCGCACGTATCGTCGCAACCCCGAAGAGTTGGATGCTCTGCTGGGCGGCCTGAGCGGTCTGGGTTCTATGGGCTTCGACATCACCGATGAAGAGTCCGAGAATGCCAAGAACGACGAAGAGGATCAAGACGAAGAGTAAGCCTTCTGCTTGATGTGTCGGTTTTGTTGCTTGCTTGAAGGTTATGCCTGATGGCGAGCGTGATTTGAGCTACATGGCTCAATCGATTGCATGTTACGCAGGGCGGTTGTCAGGAATGGCAGCCGCCCTGTTTTATGTGCGTTGCAAAAGGGATGCCACGGAAAATTGTGAACGTGTCATTGAGCTGCGATAAAGATAGGTGCGTGAACGCGGCTTAGATAGGCTATGGAGATGCGCTGCTGATGTATTCCCTTTGCGCACGAACGGCTTCTGTACCTTTCTTGGTAAAATGACAGCAATGCGTTGCTGTAGGAAAGGAGCACCGTTGAGCACCAGGAACTATTCGCAAAGAAAGCCGCTCCCCCGATTTCTCTTGCCGCTGTTCGTGATTTGTTTTTGCGTGTGCCTTGTTGCGGTGGGCGTGATTTGCTGGGGGTATTTCCAGGGAAACCGCATGTACAACAACGTTGCCCAAAACGCATTGCCCAATTTAGATGCTTCCGATGATCAAGTTCTTGATACGCAGGTCGATTGGGATGCCCTGCGCGAAGTCAATCCCGAAACAGTTGCGTGGGTTTACGTGCCTGACACGGAGATAAATTACCCCATCGTCCAAGCAGAGAATAACGAAAAGTATCTCAAGACCGACTTCCAGGGCGAAGTGAACTGGGCGGTTTCCTATGGCGCTATTTTCTTGGATAGCAACTGCGCGGCAGATTTCAGCGACCGCAACAGCTTTTTTTACGGTCATAACATGAATAATGGCGCCATGTTTGCAGCACTTGCGAATTTCGACAATGACCAGGTGTTTAATAATCATCGCACCGTGTATCTGTTTACGCCTGAACGTAATTATCGTTTGGAATCTTTCGCGTTTCTGCACGTACCCTCTACCGATTCTCTGGTGCAGTCAGATATGGAAAGCGATATCCATCAGCGTGCCTACCTGCAAACGCAGATGGACCGCAGCTTGGTGCATCCGAGCGAGGGTTTTCCGAATCCTGGGTCCATTGACCACGCCTATGTGCTGGTAACCTGCGACAATCTTCCGTCCGATGGCAGATACGTGCTTTACTGCCGCGAAGTTGAGTCGCGTTAGTATTGTTGACAAATTACCCCACCTTTTGTCAACAATTTTGGTTTTTCGACGGTTTGCCGTCGCGTGAATTCCATGTTGTTGAAAAAATGCCCTCTGATTCGAAGTTGATGCAGGTTGGAAGTAGGTTCGGGTCAAAAATAAGCGCAATTTTGGGATTCGAGAGCGCGTGTTATAAACCAACTCTTGGAAAACCGCAGGTCAAAGCGTTGCTCAAAAACGATAGGTAAATTATCGCAATTTCGACCTACTTCCAACCGACTATAACTTCGAATTTGACGTGGTTTTTTCAACAACCAGTGCTTTTAAGGGAATAGTTTGCCCACGAGCAGCGTGTTTCGGTACAATAAGCGCAGTACAAATTAGCAAATCCGTTCATACTGTCTTATGAGCATTCTCTACGAAAAGGACGATTGCCGTGAACACTGAAGAAACCCAGAATTCCGCAATGACCACTTATGCCCAGGCGGGCGTTGATACCGCCGAAGGTGCGCGTGCCGTGCGTGCCATCAAAGAGACCGTGCACTCCACGTATCGTCCCGAGGTTGTGGGCGACATCGGCGGTTTTGGCGGCCTGTTCAGCGTTGCCGCTGCTAAGAACATGGAAGATCCGCTGCTGGTTTCCGGCACCGACGGCGTTGGCACGAAGCTCCAGCTTGCTCGTCTTTTGAACAAACACGACAGCGTGGGCATTGACCTTGTTGCCATGTGCGTGAACGACATTCTGGCAACGGGTGCTGAGCCGCTATTCTTCCTGGATTACATTGCCGTGGGCAAGCTTCAGGCCGAAGCAGTTGCCGATGTTGTTGCCGGCATTGGCGAAGGCTGCCGTCAGGCGGGATGCGCCCTGATCGGCGGCGAGATGGCCGAGCATCCGGGCGTTATGGATCCCACCGATTACGACTTGTCTGGCTTCTGCGTGGGTATTGTTGACCGCGTGAAAATGCTTGATCCCGAAACGGTCAAGGAAGGCGACGTGCTGATTGGCCTGGCTTCCACGGGTCTTCATTCCAACGGCTATTCCTTGGCGCGCAAGGTGTGCGTTGGCGATAAAACCGCCGATGAAATCTCGGTTCCGCTGGACGAACTCAACGGCAAGACCGTTGGCGAGGCGCTGCTTGAGCCGACGCGCATCTACGTGAAGTCCGTGCTTGCCACGCTGAAGGAAGTTCCCGGCGCCGTGCACGCGCTGGCGCACATTACGGGCGGCGGCATTACCGAGAACCTGGATCGCGCGCTTCCTAAGACGGTAAATGCGCAGGTCGAGCTTGGCTCGTGGTCCGTTGTTCCCATTGCGAAGTACACGTGCGCTGCAGCTGGCCTGAACGAGACCGAAGCGCTTAAGACGTTCAACATGGGCATTGGCATGGTTCTTATCACGCAAGCCGATAAAGCAAGCGAAGTTGAAGCGGTGCTGGCAGCTCAGGGTGAAAAGACGTATCGCATTGGTCAGATTGTTGCCGGCGAAGGTGTGGTGACGTATACGGACGAAGGCAAGTTGCTGTAAGTAACTGGACCTGAAGCAGGTTTTGAAATGCAGGGGAGGTCCGAAGAGGTTCCGTTCGCAATCCAGCCTTTATGGTTTTGAACCGAATCAAAATAAGAAGGCTTCCCAGGGCGAACTCCACCTCTTCGGACCTCCCTGGTTTACCGGGCTTAAAAGGTGGTTCGGAAGGGGCAAGGGGTTCACTCACAATCCGCCGCTTATTGTATTTGATCGATTCAAATTGGAGCGGCTCCCCGCGTTCGCTCGTCTCTTGTTTTCTTGCCATCGCCTGTTATGGGAGTGCGCAGGTTGGGGTTGAAGAGGTTCCGTTCGCAATCCAGCCTTTATGTTTTTGAACCGAATCAAAATAAGAAGGCTTCCCAGGGCGAACTCCACCTCTTCAACCCCTGGGAGTGCTCGGTTATTCGGCGAGTTATTGAAAAGAAAGGGAGTTTGTCTATGCTGAAGATTGGCGTGCTGGTTTCGGGGTCGGGCACGAATTTGCAGGCGTTTATCGATGCGATTGCCGCAAAAGAGCTTGATGCGGAAATCGTGCTGGTTGTTTCCTCACGTCCCGATGCGTATGGCATTGAGCGCGCGAAAGCGGCGAACATCCCTGTTCTGGTTCTGAACAAGGGCGTTTATGCCGATCCAGAAGCTGCGGATGCGCGCATTGTTGCGGCGTTGCGCGAGGCAGGCGCGGAATACGTGTTCATGGCGGGCTATATGCGCATGGTGACCCCCGTGATACTCGATGCCTTCCCGAATCGCGTGGTGAACCTGCATCCGGCGCTTCTGCCCTCGTTCAAGGGTGCGCACGGCATCCAAGATGCGTTTGATGCGGGTGTGAAATACACAGGCGTTACGGTGCATTTCGCCAATGCGGAATACGATAAGGGTCCTATCATTGCGCAAGAGCCTGTTGCGGTTTTGGAGTCTGATACGGTGGAAGCGCTGGAAGAGCGCATCCATGCGGTTGAGCATCGGCTGTATCCGGCAACGGCGCAGCTCATCGCACAGGGGCGCGTGCATGTAGCGTCCGATGGCAAAGCGCACGTAGCAGAGGAATAAGCGCGATCAGCGGTAGGTCGCGACTTTCGCTTGCTTGTAAGTCGTGCGCTCAGGTAAGCGACGTTGTTGTTGCCGCTGCGTAAGGCAAAGTGGCGAGCGCTTGGGGAGCGGCGCGGAGCCGGCGCAAAAAGTGTTTCGTTGAACAGAAAAGAGGACGTTTGAAATGAAACGTGCTGTTATCGAAAATATTATCGCATGCTTGCACAAAGGCCAGGCGCCTGCGCTTGATTCTGCGGTTTTTTCTTCAGTCGATCCTGGTAAGTTGCAAGAAATTGCCGCAGGTCTTACTGCTGCCGATATTCCGGTGTTCGAGCGCGCGTTGCGTGCTATTGATGAAAGCGACCTGGCCTGGCTGGGTTTCAAGATTGTTCTGGATCCGGCGGTTGCCGTGACAAACGTGGATAACGAAGTCACGAAGAAGTTCGGCGAAAAAGGCTCTGCAAACGGCGACTCTTTCATATTCTTCGCCAATGATGCGAAAGAAATTGTGTGCGCGCATGAATATTCGGGTCGTGACTTGATGCAGATGAAAGATGTAACGCGTGGGCCCGCCATGCATAACGAGCAGTTCGATGGCCTGATTTGGCAAGCCACGCCGCTGTTCGAAGCAAAACGTGTTTGGCTGTTGGGTGCTTCAGACGTTGCCTGCGAAGTGGCGAAACTCGCAACCCATCTGGGCTTTCTGGTGACGGTCGCCGATTACGACCCCACATTCTTGAACGAGGAGCGTTTCCCGGGCGTACAGCGTATTTTGTTCGAGGGCGGCAACTTCGATGACTTGCAGAAATACGCCGCCGATCCCGCCGATTACGTGTGCGTGCTCACGCGCGGCCACATGTATGACCCGCAGAGCTGTGCGTGGGGCGTGGCGTGCAACGCGCATTACGTGGGCATGATGGGCTGCAAGGGCAAGAACGAAACGGTTCACGACCTGGTCATTGGCCTGGGTGCCACCGAAGAGGGCTGGGCGCGCATCAAGCGGCCCATCGGTTTGAAATTCGGTGCGAAAACACCCGCCGAGCTGGCTGTTTCTATTGTGGCAGAGCTTATTGACGTGCGCTACAAAGAAAACTATAGCGATGCGGCGCGCGTGCAGCACGAAAGCCATTTGGACTAAACGTTCTTTCCAAAGCGAAGGAAACAAGGGCGCCCCCACACGCGTGAGCATGCGGGGCGTTTTCTGTGCATCGACGCAGCGGCCTGTGCGGAGGCGCAGGATTTACTTGCGGAGCAGCAAGCAAATCCTGCGTGGCTCCACACCGGAAAAACAGAGCGCTCCGGCTGACTGCCGAAACGCTCTGTTTTCATTTTTGGGAAAGCCCAAAGCCTTTATTCTTATTAAAGTGTACGCAGGTATTTGCTTTAGCAACCGAAATCAGTCATCCCCATCATCAAACAAAAAATTGCGGCGTTCATCTTCTTCTTCGCGACGATATTCGCTATCATCCCAATTGTAAACATACTCGCCTCGGTCAATACTGAAGCCATCCTTTTCGATGTATTCATAGTCTCCGGACTCATAATTAAAACACCACTTGGCCATTTTATCCACCCTCCATTCCGAGCACATAAAAAAGCATTCTAAAAGCAGAATCTTTCTTTGCCTCTTTTTTTGATGAAGATGCCCCGTCAAAACAACAATCTTCTTCCACTATGTGACATTCACATTTCCAAATCGGATTACCGTTATGGTCATAGGTTTTCTCGAAAGCGTAAGTTGGAATCGAAAAATATCCGCGACGGGCTAAGATTTCCAGTTGGTTGATCGAATCATCGCGATTCGGGTTTTCGATCTCGTTGCGAATCGACCACAGCAAATCTTTTTGTTCCAAATACTCATAAGCCAGTTTGCATACCGCCATTCTTGCGTCTTTGACAGAAACACCAAAGCCGCAAAAGACAGGTAAAGAATCAAGCAATTTAAGGTAACAATGATATTTTAGTTTAGAATAGTTGTAGCCTAACGGAAAGTTTTGATATATAG
>CAKTVK010000044.1 GCA_934623455.1 uncultured Eggerthellaceae bacterium
TACAGGTCGCGAATGAACTGCGCGAATTCGCCAGGCAGCATCTTTCCTGCCGTGTCGCACACCGTGACGGTGGTTGCGCCAGCTTCAATTGCCTGGGCAATTACCTCTTCCAGGTAATCCATGTCCGAGCGGCCGGCATCAATGGCAACGAATTCCACGTTCTGCGTTTTTTCGGCGCACATCTTAATGGTTTCTACGATGCTTTCCGCCATGGCAGCGGCTTTTTTGCGGTAGATATACTCAATCTGAGCGGGGCTTACGGATGCCTCGACCTGCAAGCGGGCGTTCTTCGCTTCAGCCAAAGATTTCCAGGTCAGGTCAAGATTTTCGCCGCCCAGCGCTACGGGGACAGCCAACATGCTGTTCTTCGCAATGGAGGCGATCGACTTGATCAACAGGCTATCGGCCTTAGCGCGCTCAATGCCCTCGATTTCAATGACGGAAGCTCCCAGGCGATCGAGCAATTTCGCCGTTTCCAGCTTTTCTTTGAAGGAAAGAGAGAATGCCTTTGAGCGGGCGAACTGTTTCATGGTTACATCGCAGACGCGTACGTCTTTCATTTTTTCTCCTTGTTCGTGCCTCTATATGTTCATTTGGTTCTTTCATTTTTGGGTCGTACGTTCGCGGTTTCGCGTTTCGCGCTTTACGTTGCGCGCGCATCGGGCGTTCGCGGTCTGCGCGTCTTTGCGATTCTCGCTCTTGCGTTCTTCTTGTTTTCTGTTCTGCGAAAAAAACGTACGAACCTAGTATTTTACTCTGCTTTCGCCTTTCAGGGCGCGAGCAGCACTTTTACCCCACAATCAGCGCAATTCGCTGTTTTGAAATTTTCCGCATGCAACCAAAAGGGGCAACGAGCCAAGCAGGGGCAAACAAAAAACCGCCGACCCTCACGGACCGGCGGCTTCAATAACCCTTGAAACACGGATGCTATTCGGCAGCTTCCGTAGGAGTTTCCTGGTTGTCTTTCACTGGCTCGTGAATGATTGCATGCTTCACTAAGTACTTAGCAGCGCACACGCGTTCAGCACTTTCGCGTAACACGAAATTGCGGCCAGTGTCCTCTAACTCCTTGCGTACACGGGAAGGATATTGCGGATTCATGTTCTTGCATGCGTCCATAATATCTTCCTCGGAAACAACCAGCTTCTTCTTACGGAATACGGCATCCAGCGCAAAACCGGTAACCAGCTGCTGACGCGTTTGCATCATCATAAGCATATTGACTTGCTGAGCTCCACCGTTTTCCTCAAGGAATTGATCCCAGGTCATACCCTGCGCGGAGATTTCCTGACGCAAGTTGTCCTGAATCATCTTGCTGGTGATTTCGTATGCTTCATCGGCAATAGAACCCTGGAAACGGCTGGTCAGTGCCGCAGCAGCCTGACCGCGCAGGGCGTTATCGTACTGTTCACGCTGCAGAGCGGTGAACTGGTCTTCCAAGGAGTGACGGAAGTCTTCCAAGCTGCGATACATGGGCATATAGGTCTTAACCCACTCGTCGTCGATCTCGGGAACCTGCTTTTCCTGCAGCTCCTTTACCTCAACGGTGCAGTGAACGTTCTGCATGACCTCGCCCTTTTCGGGATCCCAGTCGGGAGCCTCGAACGAGAACGTCTTCGTTTCGCCCGGCTTCATTCCAATAACGGCTTCATCGAATTGCGGAGGCATGTAGCCCTCGCCAGCCGTGTAAGGACGACCCGGCGTGTTCAAGCCAGCCAGCGGCACGCCATCAACGGCGGCATCGATGGAAATCAAGCAGGTATCGCCCTTGCGCACTTCGTGCTGCTCGGGGGCGGTGCCGTAACCAGCATACTGTTCAGCAATGCGCTTGATCTGATCATCCACACCCGACAAATCGGGAGTAAACGGCGGGAACGTAAATTCAACGGGGTCATAGGAAGTCAGCTCGTAAGCAGGCTTCGGGGTAACCGTCATGGTAAACGCAAACTTCTTGCCGCGCTTGAATTCGGTGGTTCCCATAGGCGTGGGCGGGAACAACGGAATAATGTCTTTCTTGTCCAGAGCCATGGGGGCAATCAGCTCAAGAGCGCGACCTTGAACCATGGAGTCCAGATCAGTGATGCCCAGTTGGTCGCGGCATGCCTGCTCGACCGTGATGTCCTTCTGCGGACGCAGACCCATTTGGCTTGCGAACTCCACAGAGGCGGTGTAGAACGCCTTCGAAACGTCTTCTTCGGAGGCAACGCAATCCAGCAGATACTTGCCACCATCAATTTTCTTCTGAGTTACCTTCATGTTTTTGCTTCTCCCCCAAAAATAACTCGTATGCCATTCAACCCATTTTTTCCAACTTGGAATTGTAGCTTACCTATTGCAATATGGCAGCATAACATTAAACAAAAGAGCATTTTTTTGGGGAGCGGCGACAGTTTCCGATTTGTTGTCAAATTACCCCACCTTTTGTCAACAATTCGTGCGCCGCGCTGCCCGCCCGCCTGCTGCTCGGCCGCCCGCCTGCTGCTCGGCCGCCCGCCTGCTGATCGCTCCCTTCACCTGCCCCTTCGCCCGCTGCCTCCCCTCCCCGCATTCGGACTTCGCGCATAAAAAGAGCCCCCTCTGATGAGGAGGCTCTTGCGAGTTCTCTTTTCGGTGCATCGAGCGAACTGATTCGCCCGACGTGCAACCGATGCACCTTCCCGCGCCGCGCTCCTAGGCGGAGCGATTTGGCGCGGCATTTGGCCGAATACGCCTTACGCGCGATGAGGCCAAATGAGCACAGCGTCAAGCGTTAAATCACCTGATTAGGCGCCAAAGATCTCAATCTTCTCGCCGGGAGCAAGCGTAACCATAGCCTTTTTCCAGGTACGGGTCTTGCCCTGAATGCCACGACGCTGCTTCGGCTTCGGCTTCACGTTCAGCGTGTTCACCTTAGTCACCTTCACGTTGAAGATAGCGGTGATAGCCTGAGCGATTTCCACCTTGTTGGAGGTCTTAGCAACCTCGAACGTGTAGGTGTTCTTCTCCATCATGTCGTAGCTGTGCTCGGTGATAACCGGGCGAATGATAACCTCGCGAGGATCCTTCATTATGCGAGCACCTCCTGAATGCGCTCCAGTGCTTCAGAGGTCACAATGAGCTTCTTGTTGTCCAAGAAGTCATAGGTGTTCATGAAAGCAACGGGGATAACAGTAACAGACTTGATGTTGCGGAAGGACAAGAATGCGTTGATGTCGTCGTCGCCGATGAAAACGGTGCTACGGCCTTCAACACCCAAAGCCTTCAGCGCAGCAACAGCAGCCTTGGTAGACGGCTGCTCGAAGTCGAACTTGTCAACAACGATAAGCTCACCATCAGCCAGTTTAGCGGACAGCGCAGAGCGCATAGCCAGCTTGATCTCCTTCTTGTTGACCTTTATGTCGTAAGAACGAGGATGCGGGCCAAACACAATGCCGCCACCGGGCATCTGCGGAGCACGGCTGGTGCCCTGACGAGCGTTGCCGGTGCCCTTCTGACGGAACGGCTTCTTGCCGCCGCCCCTCACTTGACCACGAGTAAGGGTATTGCTCGTGCCCTGACGCCAAGAAGCACGCTGTGCGCGTACAACCTGATGCATCACAGGCACGTTCGGCTCAATGCCGAACACGGAGTCTGCGAGTTCGGCTGCGCCGGCACCCTGACCCTTCGTGTCTTTGATCTCAATAGTTGCCATATTCAATAGCTCCTCAACTTGCTCGAAAATTAAGCCATACGGACACGGACAATGCCGTCTTTGCCACCAGGAATGGCGCCCTTGACCAGAATCAGATTCTGCTCTTCGTCAACGCGCACAACCTTCAGGTTCCTTACCGTAACGGTGTCGCAACCCATGTGGCCCGGAAGGCGAACGCCCTTGAAAACGCGGGACGGCGTTGCGCACTGACCGATAGAACCGGGAGCGCGATGGAAGTGTGCACCGTGCCCACCAGGGCCGCCAGCAAAGCCGTAGCGCTTCATAACGCCAGCAAAGCCCTTGCCCTTGGACGTACCCTGAACATCAACCTTCTTCACATCAGCGAAAGCGGCAACGGTCACGGCATCGCCAATCTTGTAGTCGGCAGCGTTCTCAACGCGAACCTCACGCAGGTAGCGAGTAGGCTCGGCGCCCTGCTTGGCGAAATGGCCAGCCATGGGCTTGTTCAGGCGGGGAGCACCGGACTGCTTGAAGTAGCGAACTGCGCCAAAGCCCAGCTGAACTGCTTCGTAGCCATCGGTAGCGGTGGTCTTCACCTGGCAAACCTTGTTAGGCTCAGCCTGGATAACGGTGACAGGGACCAGGTTGTCGTTCTCATCCCAGATCTGGGTCATGCCGATCTTCTTACCATAAATCGTGTTAATCATATCAGCACCCCCTACAGCTTGATCTCAATGTCAACGCCAGCCGGAAGATCGAGACGCATCAGAGAGTCAACCGTGTTGCTGGTGGGCTCCAGGATGTCAATGAGACGCTTGTGAGTGCGCATCTCGAACTGCTCACGAGAGTCCTTGTTCACATGCGGGGAACGGATAACGCAGTACATGTTGCGCTCCGTGGGCAGGGGAATAGGACCGGAAACCTTTGCGCCCGTCTTCTGAGCGGTATCGACAATGAGCTTGGTGGACTGATCCACAATCTCATGATCGTAGCCCTTAAGGCGGATGCGAATCTTTTGATTAGCCACTTACCTTACCTCCAATTATAGTGGGCAAACGCCTTACGCGTTCGCACCAGCCTTGCTGATGATTTCTTCCTGAATGTTCTTCGGAACGGCCTCGTAAGAGTCGAACTGCATGGTGTAAGAAGCACGACCCTGCGTACCGGAACGAAGATCAGTTGCGTAACCGAACATGTTGCTCAGCGGAACCTTCGCGGAAACGATAGCAGCGTTGCCACGCTTGTCCTGGCCCTGAATCAGGCCACGTCGCGAGGGAATGTCGCCCATAACGAAGCCGATGTACTCTTCAGGAGTCTCAACTTCAACCGCCATCATCGGCTCCAAGATCACGGGAGCGCCCTTCTTCAAAGCATCCTTGATAGCCATGGAACCAGCGATCTTGAACGCTGCTTCAGAAGAGTCAACTTCGTGGTAAGAACCGTCGATCAGCTCAACGCGAACATCTTCAACCGGGTAACCAGCCAAAACGCCAGAGTTCAAAGCCTCCTGAATACCCTTGTCGATGGAAGGAATGTATTCCTTGGGAACCACGCCGCCAACAATCTTGTTCTCGAAGGAATAGCCCTCGCCCGGCTCGGTCGGGTACATGTTGATAACAGCATGACCGTACTGACCACGACCACCAGACTGACGAACGAACTTGCCCTCGGCACCCATAACAGGCTTCGTGGCAGATTCGCGGTAAGCAACCTGGGGTTTACCAACGTTAGCCTCAACCTTGAACTCGCGCAGCAGACGGTCAATGATGATTTCCAGGTGCAACTCGCCCATGCCAGCAATGATGGTCTGACCGGTCTCATGGTTGGTGGTCACGCGGAACGTCGGGTCTTCTTCGGCGAGCTTCTGCAAAGCGATGTCCATCTTGGCCTGCTCAGCCTTGGTCTTGGGCTCAACAGCAATGTCGATAACCGGGTCAGCGAACTGCATGGACTCAAGAATGATAGGTGCACCCTCGCTGCACAGCGTGTCACCCGTGCCGGTATCCTTCAAGCCAACAACAGCAACGATGTCGCCCGCGGAGCAGTGGTCAATGTCGATACGCTGGTTGGAGTGCATCTGCAGCAGACGGCCGATGCGCTCTTTTTTGCCGCCCTTGGTGGCGTTGATCACGTAGCTACCGGAATCCAGCGAGCCAGAATACACACGCAGGTAGGTCAGCTTGCCCACATACGGGTCGGTCATGATCTTGAATGCCAAAGCAGCAAACGGTGCCTTGGGGTCGGAAGGACGCTCGTCCTCTTCGCCCGTCTCAGGGTTCGTACCCTTGATGGGGGGAACGTCAACCGGAGAAGGCATGTAGTCAACAACAGCGTCGAGCATTTCCTGAACACCCTTGTTCTTGTAAGCGGAGCCCACGAAAACAGGGTTGAGCTTGCATGCAATAACGCCCTTGCGGATAGCAGCCTTAATTTCCTCGACGGTAACGTCTTCTTCCATCAGGACTTTTTCCATCAAGTCGTCGTCGCAGTCGGCGGCAGCATCCAGGAGTTCCTGGTACTTCTCGTCAACCAAGTCAACGAACTCAGCGGGAATCTCGTCCATAGGCTCGGGGTAGGTCATGCCCTTGTCGTCGGCCTTGAAGTCCCAAGCGGTCTTGGTAACCAGGTCGATAACGCCCCAGAAGTTGTCCTCGGCGCCCATGGGGATCTGAGCTGCAACAGCGTTAGCGCCCAAGCGATCCTTCATGGTCTGAATCGCGTGGAAGTAGTCAGCGCCCACGCGGTCGTACTTGTTGATGAAGGCGATGCGAGGAACGCCATAGCGCTCGGCCTGACGCCAAACGGTCTCAGACTGAGGCTGAACGCCAGCAACGGCGTCGAACACGGCAACAGCACCGTCAAGAACGCGCAGCGAGCGCTCTACTTCAGCGGTGAAGTCAACGTGGCCCGGGGTGTCGATGATCTGGAAGCGGTAGGTCTTACCGTCTGCGGCACCACCCGGGTACTTCCAAAAGCAGGTGGTAGCAGCGGAAGTAATGGTTACGCCGCGCTCCTGCTCCTGAACCATCCAGTCCATGGTAGCAGCGCCATCATGAACTTCGCCGACCTTGTGGGTCTTGCCCGTGTAGTACAGGATGCGTTCAGTCGTAGTGGTCTTGCCGGCATCGATGTGGGCCATGATGCCAATATTACGAGTATCTTCAAGCGTAGTCTTTGCCATGTTAAGTCACTCGCCTTAGAAACGATAGTGGGAGAATGCACGGTTGGATTCAGCCATCTTGTAGGTGTCTTCGCGCTTCTTCACGGCGGCACCGGTGTTGTTGGCTGCATCCATGATTTCTGCGGCCAGGCGCTCGATCATGGTGTGCTCTTTACGCTTGCGGGAGTAGTCCACCAACCAGCGGATAGCCAGCTGAGTAGAACGACGGGAGTTGACCTCCATAGGCACCTGGTAAGTAGCGCCACCAACACGCTTCGGCTTTACTTCCAAGGTGGGGCGAATGTTGTCCATGGCCTTCTTGAACACGGTCAGGACATCTTCGCCAGTCTTTTCCTCAACGCGATCAAAAGCGCCATACACAATGCGCTCGGCAAGGGACTTCTTGCCATCAAGCATAACCTTGTTGATCAGCTGGGAAACAAGACGGTTGTTGTACTTTGCGTCCGGCGTGGTTTCACGACGGACAGCTGCTGCACGACGCGGCATAGTAATACCTTTCTCTCATGCGCGCTTCGGGATGTTTTTCGCATCCATTAGGCCGCTGGAATCATTTGACTCCCTGTTGTAATGCGACCCGCGCGACTTACTTCATTATTTGGGGCGCTTAGCTCCATAGCGGCTGCGAGCCTGACGACGCTTATCAACTGCGTTGCAGTCCAAAGCTGCGCGGATGACCTTGTAACGAACACCAGGAAGGTCCTTTACACGACCGCCGCGGATAAGCACCATGCTGTGCTCCTGCAGGTTGTGGCCAATACCGGGGATATAGGCCGTTACTTCCATTCCGTTTACCAGACGTACACGGCAAACCTTACGAAGAGCGGAGTTCGGCTTCTTAGGGGTGGTAGTGTAAACACGAGTACACACGCCACGCTTCTGCGGGTTACCCTTCAGTGCCGGGGTCTTCTTCTTGTCGACCGTCTTCTGGCGTCCTTTACGGACCAGTTGGTTGATAGTAGGCAAAGCGATTCTCCTTCTTTTTCACCCAGCAGCTTGATTTCAAGCCGCTCAACCTTTAGGGACTTCATCCTGAAGCCCTGCCAATAATTTCGAGCTGTGTCTTTTCGCCCTCGTGAGTTAGGCGAAAACGAGCTCCCTACCTGCCCTTTTGCGCTTCGTGAGATTTTCGCGCCGGGGCATTTTTTCGGGTGCGCTCAGCTGTTGCGCACACGAAGCAACGTCTTCTCATAAAGACGCGAGGATGCAATTTAAAGGATAAAATGCAGCTTGTCAAACGCCACGTGTCCGGGCGTGTCTATATTCCCATTTTCTGCACATTTGAGAAAGGCGGAAGGCGGGCTGCGAGCGCTCCTGACGCAACAAAAGTGACCTGCGCACGCGAAGGCAGCGGACCGAGGGCACGCGTGACGAAAGGAATTCGAGCGAAGGCGGCAAGCGCAATCACGTAAACACAACGAGCAAGGCGAATAGGCGCAGAAACAACCGCCCACGCGCGCACCCACGCGCAGCCGCTTCGACCCCGGATGCACTGGTGCGGACAGGCCCCACCCACGCGCAGACGCAGCCGCCTCAACCCACAGACGCCACCGCGTCACCGCCCCCCTAGAAAGAAAATCGCCCTCGGGCGCAAACCCAAGGGCGATTCCAGATGCAAGATTGTCTGTCGAGATTTACTCGGCAGCAACTTCCTCTGCCGGTGCAGCCTCTTCAGCAGGAGCAGCTTCTTCAGCAACAGCCTGCTCGGCAGCCTTAGCAGCGTAAGCAGCAGCACGCTCTGCCTTAGCAGCAGCCTTAGCCTCGCGCTCGGCCTTCTTTGCAGCCTCAAGTTCAGCAGCCTTTGCAGCCTTCTCTGCCTTCTTTGCGGCCTCACGCTGAGCAACCATATCCTTTGCAGAACCGAACTTGTCGGCAAAGCGCTGGACGCGTCCACCAGTGTCGATCAGCTTCTGCGTACCCGTGAAGAACGGATGGCAGGCACTGCAGATATCAACCCTGAGTTCAGGCTTGGTAGAACGGGTGACGAACGTGTTTCCGCAGGTGCAGCGAACGGTGCACTCCACGTAATCCGGATGAATTCCTTGCTTCATTTTTGGTTCTCCTTAATGCCTTGGTTTCCGACCAAAGCTAGACATAAGCCTTGATACTTTATCACATTTTTCTCGAATAGCAAGCGTTTTGTTTTGCGGGAAAAGAAAAAGGAGGTCGCAGAAGCCCAAGGCAAAACGGCGCCTCCCCTGATTTCCTTCCCACAGCAACCATACATGAGAAAATAGTATTGACTTGCACGTTGTGTGCAGATTTATGATATGTGTAATGAAGGAGGCAGGAAATGAAGAAGCTCAGCGAGGTGTGCAAGATCACGGGTCTTTCCCGGCGCGCACTTCAGGGATACGATCAAATGGGGCTTCTGTCACCAACTGCGAAGACCGAGGCTGGCTACTGGCTCTACGATGACGAAGCCATTAAAAAGCTCATCGTCATCAAGATCTTCACCGAAGCGGGATATACGCGTGAACACGTCAAGGAGCTTCTGGACGCCCCTGTCATCAACCTTGCGAACGAATATGACTTGCTCGTATCCGCCCTGCGCGAAGAGCAACGGCATATCGAAGGCATCATACGGACCATCAGGCTCTTCAAAATCGAAAGTCAACTATCGGACTCAGCCCGCGCAGCCTTGCAGGAAATTGATTCCCTAGTAGCTTACGGACAACGAGATTTCTCCGCATGCTTTGGCTCCCTTGTATCAGAGGCTTCAAAACTCGATAGCGAGCTCGATGCGTACGAGATGGAGATGTTCATGCTGTTCTGGTACAGCCTGATAGTCGTTGGTCTTGTTACGCAACGAAACGACGAAGACGCCACCAGCAACGCTATTTCGGAATGTTTCGATCATTTTCAGAGCATGATTTCCTCCTTCGACAAGGAATCGGAGGCCGAAATTGAAGAAGCTGAATATCGCGAGATGTTCGCTGATTTCGTAAGCGGCCTTGTATCGCAGAACGACACTTCCAACGCATTTGAAGAAATGTGCGGCAACGGCTCGAAAGAGCACGTAGTTAAGGCTGTACATACCTGGTGCAAGGAATCCAAGGAGACACAGAATGGACAATGAACTCGCAGCACCAGCGAGCATCGGAAGCATACTGAACAAAACACCTGATCCCACACGCATATCCGATCAAATCAGCTATTTCTTCATCAAGAACGTCAAACGTTGGATGGAGTGCCCCTTGTGCGGAGAAGAGATGCGTTTCAACAAAACAACGGAAGCATGGGAATGCAAGTCCGGCGACTTCTTGCTTCCGGAAAAAGAGTTTCTAGACGGCTACGTGTTCTGGTTCTGCGACCAATGCGGGTGTTTCCTGAACGTCCAGGAAGGGTTCGCCGCAGACGCTGAGCATTGGACTTGCACGGAATGCGGATTCGAGAACAACGTAACCGAAGAAAATCTGGTGGGCACTTGTCGCGAGTGCGGCAGGTTGCTGGACAATCCCGACGCAAGCCTTTGTCCCGACTGCAACGAAGCTTGGTTAGCCGCTCATCCCGAGGCCGCCCAATGAAGGTGATTTCGCTGAAATGCCCCGAATGCTCCGCGTCGCTTAGCATAGAAGAAGGTCGCGACCAGCTGTTTTGCCAATATTGCGGGGCAAAAATCGTTCTGCAAAACGAAAACGAACGCATATACCGTCGCATTGATGAAGCCGATGTCAAGCGATCAGAGACCGAGCGCCTCATCCGTTTGAAAGAGCTTGAAATGGAAGCCGCCAAAAGAGAAGACGAAAAGGCCTCCAAACGCCTAAAAGTCAAAATATCACTGGCCTTGGTGGTGGCAGGCATCGCCATGGCGGTCTTTGGAAACTTTCTGGGCGAAGCGTCCGGAAACCCGGACTCAAGCTTCTACGCAATGTCGGTCCTCGGCCTCATGCTCATGATGGGCGCAGGATACATTTGGTTGTTCAGCGCATGCAGCGACGATGACGAAAAGAGCAAGAAAAGGAAGAACTAGCAGCAGGGCTCCTTGCTTGCTAGCAGATTCTACGCATATCATGTATGTAAAACCAATTACAATACGAATAGCATCTCATAAGCGGTGGTTCGAATGAGTTATGTCATAGGGTCTTTCAACATTCAGAAGCTGAACTACGACTCAACTGAAGAGACGAAAAAGAACTTCGCGCGCATTGCCCAAATCATCAAAGATGAAAAATTCGATGCTATCGCCATCCAAGAAGTCTGTTCGGAGTCTGCTTTGAAGCGGATTCGCGGCTATCTTGGCCCTTCCTGGGACGCTGAATATCGGGAGACAAACAAGACACTCGGCAATTCTTCCGCGCAGCTCGAAGGCTACGCCTTCATCTGGAACAACAAGCGACTAAGACTCGTGAAGGGACCCGAAGGAGACACAGCCCCAAGCAGCGTCCAAAGAATGGACGGATACTCGATCAGCAGGGATAACACTGGTGCATTTATCCACAAGGGGTCGCTTGTTCGTCCGCCCATGGTGGTAAGGCTCACCCCATCGGGATTGCCCGGCGGTGCGCCCTTCGAACTTCGGCTGATTAACACCCATATCGCCTTCAACTCGCCCTCTATCTGCGCCGATAAATACGGGCAGAAAGAACTCAGGCTAATGGAGTTCGAGACTTTAGCGAAAGAGATATACCGCAAAGTCTCAATGAAGCGTTATGGAACCAACAAGCCCTCGTACACCGTCCTCATGGGAGACTACAACCTTTGCCTTGCAGGGGAATCCGGCATGAACGTCCCCGAGTTCACTTGCTTCGCCGAAAACAGAACGCTGCGAACCGTTCAGCGCGACAAAACGTCCTTGAAACAAGTGCAAGAATCGTACTCCTATCAGAACCTTAACGAGGAGAACGACAGCGACACCATGGGTGAATCGGACACAGATATTTACTCGCAAAACTACGACCACTTCTCATACGACACCGATTACGAAACCAACCAGGGCCTTTCGTTTTTAGCCACACGCGTTGAACCGCTTGCCAGTACGCGCGAATCGCTGGAACAATATCGCAAGGAAGTATCGGACCACGTCCCAATCAAGCTAGTCGTGGAGCTTAGATCAGGAATAAGGAGCCTCCTATGGAGTACACACAGGAACAGCTGAAGGCCGCATGCGCATTGAATCTTTGTACCGTGTCGGTGTCCCAAATCATAGATTACGACGACATCAACGTCATGGAACAGGAATACGAGGCAATCCTCAACAACCTGAACCTTGAGCAAATGCCCAAAGACGAGGCGCTTCTCAACATCCTAAAGCAAATTCTGGATACCATCACGTTCTTCAGAATCCACGAGGTTGACAAGCAGTTTGTGGAAAGGGAATACCAGCAAAAGATGAAAAACGCCATTTGGTCGGCTGTTTCCAATGTGGGGCTTCTTGTTGCGGGTGGCAACCCTGTCACAATGGCCGTCTCGCTTGCCTCCCAAGTCGGCATCGGCTACATGAACTACCGAAGGGTGAAGTCGGAAACAAACCTTCAGCGCGACAAGAATCGTTGGGAACTTGAGCGCACTGCTATTGAGCAATTCAACGGACTAAGAAGAGAGCTCTTCGATACCGCATGGCGCTTATCTGAAACTTACAACTTCCCTGATAGGCTGCGACTCACCGAGCGTCAGATAACCCAATACGACAACATCCTTATGGACGGGGATCTTTTGCGAAAGTACGACCGCCTTGACACCATCAAGGACGAGTTCGCGGCGTATCCTCCCTTCTGGTACAACTTCGGTAACACTGCCAACTCGATCGCCCGATCGGCCCTGAATTTAAGCGATGAGTCCAGGCAGGCGTACCTTGCGCTCGCGAAGAGCCACTTTGAACAGTACCGAAAATCGAATAGTCATGCGCTCCTTCGCGAAGACCCCATCGCCGCTGCATGCGCGCTGGAGCTTGTTGATCTTCTAGACTTCGATAACGATTGCGAATATATTGGCAAGCTGCTTGAAGAGGCGGTAAGGTACTCGGGGCGGGCCAATGACGTGCTTCAGCTTGCCTCTGTTGCCTATCTCAAGATGAACGATTTCAATCGGGCCGCAAACCTTCTACGACAGCTGGTAAACGAGCAGTACAACACCGTTATGAACGCCCAACTGCTAAGCAGCATCTACGTTGGGAAGGCAAGCGAATCGAACTCGACCGACTATATCCACCGCTACGAAGCGCTGGCAAATCAAGTTGGCGCCCAATACCTGCTCCCCTTGCCCGCCGATCAATCAGAATCGACAGGCAATGCCGCAGCGTGCTTCTTCGAGACCCAAAAGGGCATCCTCTCCGAGAAATGCCATCTGGTCATCAGAGCCCTTCTTGGGAAATACCTGGTCAAGTTCGGCAAATTGATTCCCGTGCCCAATGTGCGACACGAGTATCCCGACGCTTACTTTCTGCCTTCGAAAGAGGCAGTGCAATCCCGCAAACATGACACCCAAAGGCTTTTCGCCAGCACAAGAGCCGCAGACGAATATCTGGAGCGTGTTGCGGAGGCAAACATCCCCTATGGAATCATAGACCTCATGAACGAACTCTTCGAAGTGAGCTGCGGCTTTTGCTTTATGAGCGAGTCCGCAAAGGAATCCGCGGCTTTCGAAATCGAAAAGGCCCTTAAAGCAAACGGGAAGAACATCAACGATTTCGCGATAAAGGCCGACCAGGGCCAGCTTAACTACCTGGATATAGAGCGCCTTCTGGATATGAAAATGGGCAATTACACCGCTAACTTCTTCACAGCCCTCACAAAAGAAGCCGACAAGTACGTTCAATCTCGTACCGAGATGCAAGATCTCGCAATAATGGAAGAGTCGCTTGAAGACTTCTGCTCCGCAAACGGACTCAGCAGCCCTTCGGAGCTTTACGAATCAACAAGGGATCAAGTTGTTGAAACCATTGCTTGCCGCCGTTTTTCGGTAAATCTCCTTGGAGACGAGACAATCGTAAAATCCCCTGATACATCGAGCGAGCAGAAGATGATGGAGCTCATTAAAGAGGCTATCCCCACAGCGGTTCAATCGATTGCGTACGTGGATTTCTTTACGAGTGAAAGCCCCAAAAAAGAACGATATTTCCGAGCAAACGAGAAGTTGTCGAACGAGAACGGACTAATAGCCGGCACACTTGCCATCCTGGACGACCTTGAGAAGAAAGGCGGCACTGATTTAATTTTCACAGTTCACGGCATTGTTCCGATAGTGAATGGAGCAAGGAAGAAGCTTGTTCCGTACGATAACGTTGAGTACCTTGAAGGCAAAGAGCAGTCCCTCAGATTCGGCCTGTTCGGCGTCACCTTTGCAAACAGCTCCGTAAGAATCGATAAGCTAAACCAGCTCATAAAGGATTTGTCCTCCTACGCCCCGTCCTTGCCTGAAAGCACAGATGTAATCGACAAACCAGGTTTCAAGATTCCGTTTGCCAAAAAGGAATAGAAGATCACCCGCGCAGGCGCCGCTCACCGAAGCACCCGGCAAGGATGGCTTGAACGCATCCGCCCTGCCCCGCACCGCCGCCGTTCGCGCACGACTCAACCTGCACCTCGCGCCACCGCCACCCGCACGCGAGTCGCCATCCGTATATCCCGACAACGAACGCTTCCGCATTTTGTTACAATAACGCAGGTAAGCGCTGGGAATTGCAACTCGGCTATTGTTGCTGCCCCGCGCTGGCCTGCAGTCGAATACAAGGAGGCTTGAACTCATGGGATTTTTCACTGGTAAAACCGTCATTATCACGGGCGCCGGTCGCGCCACGCTACAAGATGGAAGCTGCGGATCCATTGGCTACGGCATTGCCACCGCATACGCCAAAGAGGGCGCGAACCTGGTCATCACCGGCCGCAATGTAGCAAAACTCGAGGCCGCCAAAGAAGAGCTGGAGCGTCTGTACGGCATTGAGGTGCTGTGCGTTGCCGCCGATGTGAACGCCAGCGCCGACAACGAGGCCATCACAAAAGAAGTTGTGCGCCGAGCCGTTGAGCGCTTCGGCGGCATCCAGGTGCTTATCAACAACGCGCAGGCATCCGCTTCTGGCGTGACGCTTGCCGACCACACCACCGAGCAGTTTGACCTGGCCCTATACTCCGGATTGTACGCCGCGTTCTACTACATGAAGGCATGCTATCCCTATTTGAAAGAATCGCAGGGCTCCGTTATCAACTTCGCATCGGGCGCCGGCCTGTTCGGCAACTACGGGCAGTGCGCGTACGCCGCCGCGAAAGAAGGCATCCGCGGCATGTCGCGCGTAGCTGCTACCGAATGGGGCCCCGACGGCATTAACGTGAACGTCGTGTGCCCGCTAGCCTGGACCGCCGCGCTGGAAAACTTCAAACTGGCCTACCCCGAAGCATTCGAAGCAAACGTGAAGATGCCACCCATGGGCCACTACGGCGACGTGGAGAAGGAAATCGGCCGCGTGTGCGTGCAGCTGGCAACTCCCGACTTCAAGTACATGTCCGGCGAGACTATCACGCTGGAAGGCGGCATGGGTCTGCGTCCGTAATGGCAACGATGCCGGGTCTGCTTGCCGCGACGTCGATGGGTCGTGGCTGCGCACAACGGCGTTGCAACTATTTCGGCGTCGCGCAGTAGCCGCAGTCGCGCTCTTACCCACATGTGAGACAGCGTTGCCGCCATTTCGCCGCCCGCGACGCCAGCAAAAAAAGCTTTTCCGAACGGTAGTTGTTGGAAAAACGAATGTGAATTCAGGCAAATGCACGATATTCGGTGGTTGAAGAGTCCCAATCGGGGCTCTTCTTCTACTTTATGAGCACCTTGCAAAACAATCATTCGCAAAAGCCCAGGTCAGACGGCTGCGAAAAAACAGCCTTGCCGGCCCGGCTTTCACCCTACCGCTCCGACCACCGAATATCGTCGATTTGCCCGAGTTTGGGGGTCGTTTTCCAACAAGCAGCGGCAAGATCAACAGAAGAAAAGGCACGCAGCAGCCTCAAACCCCCAATGCACCGCCGTGCATCATAAACCCCGCCGCAAACGCATGGGTTCGACTCGCAAATGTTGACAAAAGGTGGGGTAATTTGTCAACAAACAGCGGTACTACACAAGCTTGGCCTGGCGTTTTGCATGCCAGATATCGAAACGCGTATATACGTAGTGGTAGAACATCGCAATAAGCACCATCATGACGCCCAGCGTGACCCACATGCCAATTGAAAGCGCCGAGATACCAAACAAGTTGTGGAATAGCGTAGCGCCCAGAATCGTGCCTCCCGCACACACCACTAAAAGACCTGTTCGGATAGGAGTAAACGGAATCGACAGGCGAATGATAAGCATAATGCCCGTCCATGCCGTAAGCAGCACCGCCAACGTGGAGATTTGCTCGTAATCCCAGCTCGCAAACACATTGCCCACAACGTTCACGATAAGCACGCTGAACACCACCGTAATGGCACCGGGAATAGCGCGCAC
>CAKTVK010000045.1 GCA_934623455.1 uncultured Eggerthellaceae bacterium
GAAATAAACACCGGCATACAGCATTCGCCGGCAAAAGCGCTGGCAGAGCTCGCCCACTACGACAAGATGGTGCAGACCAAGCTGGCGCAACAAAAACCCAAGGAAATGCTCTGGCCGTTTTCGAATCCGCCTTATCTGCGCGACGAAAATGACATTCCTATTGCCCAGTTTTACGGCGAAGAGGCCAGCAAGACCAGTTATCGTGAGTATTTATCGAATCAGTACGGGCGCTACAAAATGACATTTAGCGGCATCCATTTCAATTACTCGTTCTGCGATGAACTACTGAAACGTGATTTTGAGCTGAGCGATTTCAAACTAAGTGAATTTGCAGCGAGCAACGGTAGCGAAAACCGCGAGCGCGAAGAACACGGCGAAGGTGCCGGCATCGGGAGCACGCCTGACGCCGATGCCGACGACGCCCACGAAAGCACCGCGTTCGCCGCTTACAAAAACGACCTGTACCTTACACTGGCACAACGCTGCGTTGCCTACGGATGGGTCATGAGCGCAATCACCGCCGCCAGCCCCATTATGGATTCCTCGTTTGTGGAACAAGGAAACACAGGCCAAGACCTCTATTTCGGCTTGGGCACTGTTCGTTGCTCTGAACTGGGCTATTGGAATTACTTCTCGCCCGTTCTGGATTATTCATCCCCCGCTGGGTATGCCGATAGCATTCAACAATACGTTGATCGTGGCTACATTATGTACCCCAGCGAACTGTATTACCCCATTCGCCTAAAGCCGAGCGGCGCCTACAATCTGGATTCCCTGCGCGCTGGCAACATCAGCCATATTGAGCTGCGCATGTTCGACCTGAACCCTACCGATACTTTGGGCCTTAACGAACAAGACGTCTTCTTCTCGCAGCTTCTTTTGATTTGGCTTACGTGCACGCCTGCTCAGCCATTCACGCGCGCTGATCAAATCCAGGCAATTCAAAACTTCAAGAACGCCGCGCACTACGACTTGCGCACGGTGAAAATCATCTTCCCCGGCGGGCGCACCTGCACGGTAAACGCTGCAGCACTTGAGGTCCTTGATGACATGATTGCGTTTTTCCACAGCATTAACGCAAGTCAAGAGGTCTTTGATTGCTTGGCGTTTCAGCGCGGGAAATTTACCGACGCCATCCACGAGCGCTACACACACACCGTGCGTCACGCCTATGGCACCGAGTTCGTGAAAAATGGCTTGAAGCTTGCACACCTGCGACAGCAAGAGGCGCTTGCCCGCCCCGACACGTTCGCGGAAGAAGTGTAAGCGGCGCATTTGTGCGCTCGTATCTGGTGCCTGCGCAACGCTCCAGCAGCTTCGCTACCCACCCCGGCCCATAAAAAACGCCGACAGCTCCAACAGCTGCCGGCGTTTCAGCTCGGATAGCCTAAACTACCTGCTATTCTTTCGGGGTTGCCTGGTCGCTCTGTCCCTCTGCCTGCTTGCGACGATTATGCACAATAACGCCCGCAACAAGAGCAATAACGGCAACAACCAACGCTCCTATCAGCACATACAGCATCACGGGCGTCTGGCTATCCGCAGCCTTTCCGTCTTTCGAGGCATCAACGGAGGCTTTGTCGCCCGATGCCGAAGCCGAACCCGACGCCAGCTCACCATTGCGCGTGGCCTCGTACTCGGCCTTTTCCTCATCCGTCATTTCGTCGGAGGTATCAACACCTTCCAACGTAGAGGGATCGGCTTCGGGAGCTTCCACACCCGCCGTTGTTCCAACCGATTCGCCCGTGGACGGCTCGACAGGAGCCGCAGCATCCGATGCGGTGGAGACGGTAATCACTGCATCGTTGCAAGTGCAGGCGTAGCTTCCCATACCCGTGGAATTAGAGATATTCACACGGCGAATTTCCATGGAAGTGGAACCTTGTTCGCGCGCAATGAATGTGATATTCATCAACGGCGTACCGTTATCCCAGGTCACACCCTTAAGTGTGGGGGACTTGAAATTCAGCACAGCATCAGTCCAGCCATCGCCAGCATCTTTCGTGTAAACATCAATGCTGTTATTCGTATCTAGCGATGCTACATCAAGCATGCCGGTGTTGTAGCGCACCGTTGCCGACATGGCGTACATGGTGTACTGACTGCTTCCGTTGTTTTGCAGTTCCAACGACACCGTAAACGTATCACCAGGGGCAACAGAGCTCGGGGCGTCTTCGCCCGCCACAACCGACATGGTATACGTAGGGGCATCGGCGTAAGCATGCTGCGGAGCAATCGCCGCAGTCAGCCCTGCTAAGGCGGCAACAAGAACGCATGCAATGCACGCCTTTTTCATCAGATTACTTACGGCAGAAAACGCATTACTCATGGGCACTCCCTTGAAAATCGGTCCGTCGCGTCTGTTAAAATCCTGCGCAAAAACTCCCCCGCGCAAGGCGAACAACGAACGCCAGCGATACAATAAGCGGGCAATGATACGCACATATCCCGCAAACAGTAGCGCTATAGTAACGCTAATTGTTCTGTTTTAGGAAAAGAACAATCGCAAACGGATAAAAAGTGACGTTTGCCACAAATTGTTCAAAATTGCGTGCATCACAAAGCGCTTGCTGTCATGCCATCACCATCTGAAAGGCACACTATGAAACATTTTTTCGACCAGACAAACGACATACTTCGTCTTATGGAAGCACGTCATTCTGTACGAAACTACACACCCGAGGCAATCACAAAACCCCAGTTAGAGAAGCTGCAAGCATGTATTGATGCCTGCAACGAAGAAAGCGGTTTGAACATTTTCCTGGTAACGGACGAGCCGAAAGCATTCAGTAATTTTGCAGCCCGTTATGGGCATTTCACCGGCGTGAGCAATTATCTTGTGCTAGCGGGGCCGGACTCCGCCGACTTAGAAGAAAAATGCGGTTATTACGGCGAAGAGCTTGTTCTGCTTGCGCAAGAAATGGGGCTGAACACCTGCTGGGTTGCCCTGACATTTTCTAAACGCGTGGTGCGCAAAATGATTCCCGAAGGTCAAAAACTCTGCATTGTTATTTCGTTAGGAAAGGGCGAAACGCCTGGCAAATCACGCAAAACACGTTCTGCGGAAGACCTTTCGAATAGAACGGACGCATCCCCCGATTGGTTCAAGCGCGGCATGAAAGCGGCCTGCCTTGCACCAACCGCCATCAATCAGCAGAGCTTCCACTTCACGCTGGAAGACGATGGGAAAACCGTAAGCGCCGTGTCGAAAGGCGGTCCCTGCTCAACAATCGACCTGGGAATCGTCAAACATGATTTCGAGCTGGCCGCCGGTGCAGAAAACTTCTCCTGGAAATAACGCGTACAAGTCGCAGGTCGCACAAACCGTGCGGTTCGAAAAAGCGCTCAACGTCACACTGGAAGGTTCGCGCAAGTTCTGACCCGCGCGAACCACGCAGGTCACCTACGCAAAAGGGGCCTCTCGCGAGAGACCCCTACCACTTCAAGCAATGCAATTAAACGAAAATTCCCAGCTAAGAAAGCCCTTCGCGCTTAAGCGACATCTTCATGGCTTCGATTTCCACATCCAAATCAAGCGCCTCATCTTTATACATGTTGTCATACATCAAATCGAACGCATGCGCCATATCCTGCATATGTCCCTTGGTCTTCTGCAGAAGATCGTCGCCCTCAAGCGTGTTGCTGTTCTCAAGCGCCGAATACTTCTTCAACACAATATCAAGCGTGGGCACGTAATACGCAAAGAACTGATTGTTGCGACGAATCTCTTCAGGCTGGCTGCGCATGGCGTCAATAAGTTTTTGTGCCTTCTCGATAGCCTCCGTGGCATCGTTTCTGAGTTGCGCATCCCGCAATCCATGAAGTTGCAGGCGTGATTGACTGAGGCTGCGCTCCGCCTGACGCAGTTTGGTGTCTTGCTCGGATGTTATGCCACTCGTAAGCAAGCGTCGCCGCCTTTCGGCGTTCGACCCCGCACGACCCAACGCAATAGCGCCGGCCGAAAGCCCCGCTATCGCAACAAGCGCCGCAACCAAACTAAGAATCAGCCCCATGAAAACTCCTGCTATTCGTTTTCCGTTCAATGCAATCATGGTAAAGAGCCGCCGCCAACACATCGGCCGCGGCTCTTGAACACACTTGCTTTTTGCTCTTGCTATCAGGCACTATGCCTTAATCTCAAGAAGCTTTGCGCGCAAATCGTCTTCGATCTGACCCAAAGAAGATTCTGCATCGGCACGCTTCTGGCGACCTTCCGCAGAAATACGCAGCACTTCTTCAAGCGTTTCGATAAGCTTCTGATTCGTCTCCTGAATGGTTTCCACTTCGATGATGCTGCGCTCGGACTCTTCGGCAACGGCAATGGTGCCCTGCTTCAGCGTTTCGGCATTCTTCTTCAAAAGCTCGTTGGTCATATCAGAAACGGCACGCGTTGCCTCGGTGGCCTGGCGCATGTCTTCCACGCCCAGGGCCAGAACCATCTGGTTCTTCCACAGCGGAATGGTGTTCACCAAAGTGGTTTGGATCTTTTCCACCATCACAATGTCGCTGCTCTGAATCAAGCGAATCTGCGGAGCCATCTGGATGCTAATGGCACGCGTGAGCTCCAAGTCGAAGATCTTCTTCTCAAAGCGGTCAAGCAGACCCGCGTAATCGTTGGCGCGCTGGGCGTCTTCCACGGCACCCGTGCGGTCGGCTTCGGCCTTCAACTCAACCAGCTTGCCGGCACGCTCTTCCTCAAGGCGCTTCTTACCAGCCAAAATGTAAATAGTGAGCTCTTTGTAGTAATCCAGGTTCGCGTCGTACATGTGATCGAGCAGCACGATGTCCTTGCTCAGCTGATTCTGATGCGCCCGAAGTTGGTTGCACACCTTGTCAACGTTTGCCTCTGCCTTGGCGTAATTGGCCTTCATGCGCTCGATGGTTGCAGGCGCTTTCTTGAACAGACCGAAGAAACCGCCCTTTTCCTCGCCCTTGATGTCGAAGCCCTTGAGCTCGGTAACCAGCGTGGAAATCATGCCGCCCACTTCGCCCAGATCCTTGGTCTTGACGTTTTCAAGCGCGTGATCGGAGAAGTCCGCGATGTTCTTTTGGCTGCTCGAGCCGAATTCGACAATAACGTTGCTATCAGTAAGGTCAATTTCGGCGGCGCGCTGATCAATGAGCGCCAGCTCTTCGGGAGTGAGTTTGATGTCCGCCAGCGATGTGCCATCGGTGGACTTGACTTGGATAAGCCCCTTGTCAGGCTGCCATTCGGTAATGGTGTTCTCTACTGCGGGCGCGGCGGGTGCATCTTGAACGACCTGTGCTTCAACTTCCATAGGATTTTCGGTTTCCATAAAGCAGCCTCCTTGTTCGATGGGGGGGGTAGCGCACAGGCACCGTACGCGCAGCGCGCATTTTGATGCTTCCATTATACGCGTGAAAGACGCGCGGAAGCACCCGCGGAAACAAACATATAGGCAACATCTTGCCTCTTCGGCAGAACTGATGCCTCTTTTTGAGCGGAAAGCGAACGGAATGCGAACGAAGCCGATTTATTCGTTAGATTATTGATCGCTGAATTTGCTCGCTAGCTTATTCGTTGGAAAGCGCAAGGCACAAGGCATCGAGCAACGTGACCGCATAATGCTGTGCAGCACGCGCCTCACCTGCGTCTTCCCATGCTTCGCCAGGCAATTGAATAGCAATGCGCCGCGGCGAATCGCCCTTTACGGCGTTCAGCGCGTTCTCAATACGCAAAGCCAAGCTGCCCTCTTCATCGTCCATTTGAACCACAGGAACGGCTTTTTGCTGCACAGGGCGCTCTTCGCCCGGCAAAACAAGGTGCACGAAGCACATATTCTGACCGGGAGCCACCAACAGTGAATCGGCGCTTACGATGTGCGAGTTCGGATTCGTTGCCAGCGCAAGATTCGACATGCGGCTTGCCACGCTGCGAGTGAATTTCGAGGTACCGAAAAGACACAGCGTGTGTTCGCCCAAAACATCGGCTGCGCGAGAAAATCCCAGATGAGCGCCAGGAACCGTCGCAGGCTTACCTTCCCAAGAATGACGCAGATTGCGAATAGCGCGGAAAGTCTGCGCACCCGCAATGCCATCGCCGTACAGCGCTAAGTTCAGCTGGAACTTGCGCAACGCGGCTTCGGTATACGCGCCGAAAATGCCATCGTCATTGCAAGCGAAGCCCAACGCGCCCAACGCGCGCTGCAGTTGGCGCACATCGTTGCCATGGAAGAACGGCATGCGCAGATACAGCGTGCGATCGCCCATGGAATACGATGCGTCTACCAGGGCAGACCACGTTTTCTCATCGACTTCGCCCGTTGCCGGCAAGCCGTGCGCAAGGCAAAACGAACTCACCGCAGCAGCGGTTTTTTCGCCATAGATGCCATCAACGTCGGCATCGGTCAGAAACCCAGCCAGCACCAAGCGCTGCTGAATGTCCTCTACGGCTGCTCCTGTATGTTGCAAACGAACGGTTTCCATAACGCTAGTCCAAACGATTCACAAACCAGTCGGCCATGGAAATAAGCAGGTCACGAGCAGGACTAGGATCAACCACGCCCAGAAGCCTGTTTTTGGAAATGCTCGTCAAATTCTGTGCATAATTGCGCGCGTACTCAATGCTTCCCGTTTCCTGCATGATCTCCACCGCTTCGGCAAGAACATCTGGGTTCTTCCCTTTGTTGGACAAAATCTCAACCAGGCGGGCGCGCTGCTGCTCGGTGCCGTGATGCAGCGCGTGCACCACAATCAACGTGCGCTTTCCTTCGGTGATGTCGCTGCGGAAGTCTTTCTTGGTGGACTCTTCTTCGCCGATAAGATTCAGCAGATCGTCTTGAATCTGGAAGGCCAAGCCCGTGTCCAGGCCAAAGTTGCGCAGGCCTTCAATTTGCGCCTCCGTGCCACCGCCGACAATAGCGCCAATAGCCAGAGGAACTGCTCCACTGTAATGGGCGGTCTTGTGCGTTGCCATGATCAGATAATCTTCGGGCGTAATGTCATAGCGAGCGTCGCGCGCCCAACCAATATCCATTGCCTGGCCCTCAATAGTGCGGCGCGTCATTTCAATAAGCTCGGTCACCACACGCACTTTCACGGCATCGTCAAGCGCGGGATCATTGATTACCGTGCCGTTGACCAGGGAGAGTCCCAAATCGCCCATATTCAAGGCAAGACCCAAGCCTTCGCTCAAATGCAGACACGGCTCGCCGCGACGCAACTCGGCCTCATCGGCAATGTCGTCGTGAATCAACGCAGCGGTGTGGAAATGCTCGATGGCCGCCGCGGAGCTAATGGCCTTATTCATGTCGCCACCAACAACCAGGCAACCCGCCAAAGCAATAAGCGGACGATGACGCTTTCCGCCGTTCTTGCTGTACTTCATCAGCGGCCCGTACAGGTAACGGTCCATGTCGGGATGGTCGCCATGGGGAATGTAGCGATTCACCAAATCGCCAATAACACCCGCGTATTGGTCAAGGTACTCCTGAAAATCGGCAGGAGGATTATCGTTCAAAGAAATAAGATCGTTGATATCGGTGCTCATATTATGCTCATCTCGAAAAAGTCGCGACCTACGAAGACTTCATTGCGGGCAAAACAAAAAGACGAAGAGGGAGAAGGTCCCTGTTTTCAAACTTGGTAGGAGCGGAGGGGCTCCGGCTTTGCCTTCGGCAAAGACCGACCCCTCCCTCGCAAGCTCGGTCGGGCGAATTCCTAAAAACGTGCCACTGGCACGTTTTCTTAACGGAATTCCACCTCATCGGTTCGAGCCCCCGAAGGAAAGCCCTTCCCAATGGTTCCGTTGTCTTCTTTCTAATTTTCAAACCTGGTAGGAGCGGAGGGGCTCGAACCCTCACGCCTTGCGGCGGCGGATTTTAAGTCCGCTGCGTCTGCCATTCCGCCACGCTCCCACTTATAGCCACAGGGCATTTTATCAAATAAAGTGCGCTTGTCTCACGCGTTTCTAGAATAGGGAGAAAAGAATGGATTTCGCCGCGGCGCGTACCATTGCAACGGACTCGTGTGCTATGCTAGTAAAGCTCTTGCATTACACACACCAAAAACAAAGCAAAATGCAAAAAGGGGCTTTTTCCTTGGCACGACAAGCGAACATTCTGTCTTTTGACGACGTAAAACGGGGCGGCGCGGCGCGCGGCTCTGCTTCTGTGCGCGAAAACGGAAGGGTCGCCTCCCGCGATAATCGCCGGAACAGCCAAAACCATCAGGCCGGACAGAGCAATCGCGCCTACAGCAGCTCAAGTCAAGCGAGACATTTTGACCGCTGGAGCCAGCAAGACGGCCAAGGAACCAATTTCGCTTACGAACCGAATCGCGTGCCTTCCGCATCCCTTTCGGACTACACGTACCCAACGCAAAGCAGCCGCTCTTTTGGCAGCTTTGGCGACACCGACAGCGCAAGCGCTGGCAGAACCATGCGCCCCACCAGCAGAAACAGCTCTGCCGAACGCAGTCGCAGTGCACACGGCAAAAGCGGCGCCCGAAGCGACAGCGCAGGAAGCGCCCGCACTAATCGCAGCACGAGCAGCAGTCGCGGCGAACATGCCCCCCATGAAAACCGCACATCAGACAACCGCACTTCACGTTCGATGCGCGACAACCGCTTCGCGTTCGACGACTTCGACACATTCAGCGACTTTGGCGCGTCTGACATGCGCAACCGTTCGTCTCGTGATGTGCGCGCAACGTACACGCAGAGTTCGCCGCGCTCCGCCATTTTCTCTTACGACGAGTTCCTTTCCGAAGAAGAGCAGGCGGAAGACGAAGGTGCGCAAGGCGGCGAAACTTCGAAGAAAAACAAAACGTTCCTGCAAAAGCTTTCCGACAAAAAGCAAAAGCGCGCGAAAGAAAAAGCGGGCAGGGCGTACGACCGTCAATTTGGCGATGCTTCTTCGACTGCTGCCACAAATGCCGGCCCGCGCGCGGCAGTGTACAAGGGAGAAATGGGGCCTTCTCAACGACGCGCGCAGCGCATGCAGCCCAATACGTCAAGTTCACGCCAGGGCAGCTACCGTGCGGCTCACGCAGCAAATCAGGAAAACGCTGGCATCCTGGGCTTGATTGCAAACGCAGCAGGCGGCGTAAGCAATGCTGCGACCAGCCGTTTCTTGGGAGATTCCGCCGCCAAGAAGGCGGGATTGCACGCACAAACAAGCGGCTTCTCCGCAGACAGCAGACCCGGACGGGCGAAGAAACAGGGCACATCGGGAAATCTGTTCTCGAAAATCACGAGCACGCTCTTCGGCACGCGTCGTCGCGTAGCAGCGCTTTCCGTTGCGGCATGCCTGGTGATTGCCGGCATGTTCATGTACCCAGCGGCAAAGCAGTATTACACTGAAATGCGCCATTTAGACAAGGTGAATGCGGAGTATCAAGCAGTGACCGACCGCAACGCCGACCTTGCCGCAACGCGCGATTATCTGCAGTCTGAAACCGGCATCGAGGAAATGGCGCATGAAAAGTACGGCTGGGTGAACGAAGGCGAGCATTCCGTTTTGGTCTACGGCTTGCCCGACGATGACACCATGGCCGACACGAATCTCTACATCAAGCGAGGGAGCGTATCTGCCCCCGAAACGTGGTATTCCGTGATTCTTGACCCCTTGTTCGGAGTTGAATAGCGCATGGCTTGCCCCCTGAACACCCCCTGCAAGCACGCATCTGACCAAGTAAAACTCACGCGATATGCCGCAATCGACATTGGGACGGTAACGTGCCGGCTTCTTATTGGAGAAACAGACGGGCACAGCGTGCGACCCTTGATAAGACGCGCCATCATCACAAATCTTGGCGAAGACGTAGATGCCACCAGCATCCTTAAGCCCGAGGCAATGGAGCGCGTCTTTTGCGCTGTACGCGGATTTTTGGATATTATCGCTCATTACGAAAACGCCAATTCAAACGGCGAATCGGCCGATAGCGCACATACGACAGACGCAAATGCCGGCGCCGGAGCAACAAGCAACGAAAACGCAACCGAAGGCGGCGCAAGCAGCATGCGTATCGTCGCCATGGCAACGTCCGCTGCCCGCGACGCGCACAACGCCGATGAATTTGCCGCGGGATTAGCGAAAATGGGCGTCACGCTTTCCGTTATCCCCGGCGAGAAAGAAGCAGCCCTGAGCTTCATGGGTGCTTCGATGGACTTCGCGGGACAACCTATCATTGTGACCGATATCGGCGGCGGGTCTACGGAGATTATTGCAGGAATTGCAGGTCAGAAGCCCGATTTTGCGCACTCGTTCAACATTGGATGCCGCCGCATGACGGAACGTTTCCTTACGTGCGACCCGCTTGACAGCGCCCAAGTTCAAGAAAGCCGCCAATGGGTGCGCGCTGCCTTTGAGCCGTATTTCCAGAACATGCAACAGCAAGGTTTTCACGCGGCACATGTTGTGTCAGTTGCGGGCACAGCCACCAGCATTGTTTCCATGATAGAACGCATGGAAGTATACGATTCCGAGCGCGTTCATGGTTACACCGTAACAAAACAGCAGCTCGACCAGGTGTTTTCCGAACTATCGGTCAAGACGCTCGACCAAAGAATGCATCGCGTGGGCTTGCAGCCCGAACGCGCGAGCGTCATCAACGCTGGGCTTATCATCCAGCAGGAAGTTTTGCGAGCTGCCGGCGCCAATGCGTTTGTCGCAAGCGAATCGGACATTCTGCAGGGCATTATCCTTACCGCCGCCCGCGAAGATGCTGCGGCCAAGAAATATCCTGCGTAACGGAGCTTTGCCACCGATTCGCCCTTTATTGCGGGTAAGTACAGCTCTCTATTTAATCAAAAATAGGAGGATTTCGAGTTTTTTATCGATTCCTCCTATTTCTCTTTCAACCAAAAGCAGCAATATAGGAGAAATTTCAATTATTTTTGATTTCCTCCTATATTTACCGTCTATTTTTTGATTTTAAAGTGCACAAGGAACCCGTTTTGCCCAAAGAACGACATTTTTCCCATAAAAATGTAGGAGGAATTCAAAGTTTTTTTTGATTTCCTCCTACATTGCCCGAATTACAGCCGAGAAAAATAGGAGAAAATTCAATTTTTTTGTATTTCCTCCTATTTAGCGCCAAAACAGCAGTTCAAAGCATGTTAAATGCACAGTTTTACACTTCCGCCCTTGCCCAAAACGTCAAAAACCTCGAACGTATCCGCGCAACTCATCAGCCCCCGCGCTACAGCAAAAAAGCATTCGTATGCCCAACAAGCCGCACGCGCTACGACAAAAGCGCATCAAGAGCAGCAAGGTCGCTAGGCAGCGGCGCCTCAAACGTCATGAGCGCCCCCGTAACCGGATGTTCCACCTGCAGAAACGCCGAATGAAGCGCCGGGCGCGCAATCAATTCTATGCCGCCACCGTGGTCAACATCGCCTAAAAGCGGATGCCCAATATGGCTCATGTGAATGCGAATCTGATGCGTGCGACCTGTCTCCAACTGCAAACGGACGCGCGCGACTGAATTTGTTGACAAAAGGTGGGGTAATTTGTCAACAATTAACTGGGATTCCACCCAATAATGGGTGCGTGCCGGCTTGCCGCCCTCGCGCACGGCCGCCGTTTGCCACGTATGACCAACACAGCCGATGGGCGCATCCACCGTACCCGAGTCCTCCGAAAACCCACCTTGGCAATAAGCGAGATATTGCCGGCAAAAATCGCCCGTATGCAGGCGTTTTTGCAGAAAGTCCTGTGCATGAGCATTTTTTGCGAACACAATAAGCCCGCTCGTCCCCCAGTCCAAGCGCTGCACGGGATGCAGCAAACAACGCTGATTCGTGCTTTGAAAGTAATGCATAAGAAAATTGCCCAACGTATCATCAACGTGCTTGGGACCGGGATGCGTTGACACACCCGCGGGCTTATTGAGCACAATCAGGTCGTCGTCCTCAAAAACGATATCAAGCGGGCCGGGCGTAGCAACAACCGACGACCCCGCCAGCGCGTCATCGGTGTCCCCCACCGCAATACTCAGCATTTGACCTGCGCAAACGCGATCAATGGTAAAAACGCGCTTGTCATCAAGCATAATGCCATTTTCCCGGAACTTCGCCGCGCGGATACCCTGCCTGCCCATATGCAGACGCTCACGCAGAATCGCCTGAACCTGACGGCCATCGTCAACGGGCTCAATCGTATAAGTCAAACGCCTCATCGATGTGCCTTTTGCAAGTATATGCTGTTTACCAGGGATAACGCCATGTGGCAGATAGCACGCACGCTACTTGCCCGTCACTTTTTTGATGTAGGCTTTCCAGTTCCCGAACGACTCGTCGCTAATGGCGTGCTCCATCTTGCATGCCTCTTCCTCGGCGCGCTCTGCGGGAATCTCCAAGACCTCAGTCAGAAAAACCGTAAGCAAATGGTGGCGCTCAAATACCGCCTGTCCGTACTCATAACCTTCCTCGGTGAGCGTGATATCGCCGTAGAAAGGCTGGTCAAGCATGCCACGCGCCTTAAGCGTGGCAACCGCCTTATTCACCGATGCCTTGGAAACATCCAACTCTCGCGCCACATCAACCGATCGCACCGCCTGCTCCGTGGTGCCGCCCAACATAACGATGGCCTCAAGATAATCCTCGATTGACATGGACATCTTTTCCATGAATATCTCCCCCTATTGCAACGAACCGCCCGCGTCCGCAACACGCCGTGCGCTAGCAGCGCAACCGCAAACGCCAAAGCGACCCAAATGTTAATCGTTACGAACATTCTACACCACTTGCGATAAGCGCGCCCGTCTTCATTCGGCTTACTGCCAACCCTTTTCTACCAAATCAATCAAATCTTGATGCGAATGGATGCCCAGCTTCGCATATATATGCTTGACGTGCGCTTTTACCGTGTTGCGAGAAACAACAAGCTGCTCTTGAATATACGTGCGGTCGCGTCCGCGCGCCAACATCCGGAACACTTCAAGCTCGCGTCGCGTGAGCCATACTGGTTGGCAATTGCATGGCAGCGTTCGTCGAAAGTGGCTTTCGGCGCAGCAGACACCGCCGTTCCCACCGGTGTCACGCCATCAATAACCTGGCGGAAGCTGAAGTTTTTCAACCCAATGAGCACATATCCCACAAAAAGCAAAAACGTGCTCTTTAGAATCAGAGTAAGCGACAGAAGGGTGCATTCTTGGCGAAAAAGGGGTATTTCGCGGGTAAGCAAAGCCGGTCTTCCAGCACCGCCGTTCACTTTAAGCCGAAAAATACTGCGTTAAAAAACAAAACGCGGAAGCTCTGAGAGAGGGATTGAGCTTCCGCCTATGTTTTGCAGTGGATAAAGAGGAGAGAGAAGAGAGAGGAGGTTTGCAAAGAGACTCTTTCCACTGCCCCGGTTAGCGTTTTGCCAACTGCTTTGTTTTGTTAACCTTGGTTAACAATGAGCATAATACCGTATTTAGCGCGATGCGCAAGAGCTTTTTCGAAAAAAGTTATCCTTTCCTTACTTTTTTCATGCGAGCGGCAAGGCGGCCGCGTCCAGCTGCCCGCACGCCAGCAGCGTCACCTGCGCAAGTCGCCCGCACGCCAGCCGTATCGTTCCCAGTCGCTCGTCTACACGCCAGTCGCACCAGCCGCATCGCCCGCGCATCCCGCCAACCCCTTCCCTTCGCAAATTTCTTACTCTTTCCCTTTTCGCAACACAGCCCCCACAAAGCGGGCGTAAAATAATCAGCAATAATCGACCACAAGATAGGAGTTGCCATGGACGATTGCTTGTTCTGCAAACTGATTGCACGCGAAATCCCTACGAACATCGTGTACGAAGACGATGATTTCTTCGCATTCGACGATATTGAGCCCGAGTGCCCCATTCACACGCTGGTCGTGCCGAAGAAGCACTACACCAACCTGCAAGATAATGTTCCCGAGGAACTTTTGGGCAAACTGTGGAAGGTTGTACCCGAAGTCGCAAAGATCAAGGGCGTGGGTGAATCCGGCTACCGTTCCGTTATCAACACCGGTCCCGACTCTGCCGCAACGCAGCCCCACCTGCATGTTCACATTCTGGGCGGCGTGAAGCTGGGTCGTTTCACATTCGAGGGATCCCAGCGCCTGGAGAACCACGAGTAACACGCATCACGGCACAAGTTGCAGGTGTTCGTGCTCATCTGAAACGCAAGCGGCGCGCTTCAGATGAGCACGAACACCTGCCTAAAAATCGATAGAAGTTGATAGCTTCTTCTTGCTTCGCGTTCTCGAACGCTTGGATTTGTCGCTATGCCCCACACCCGCAACAACTTCGATACCAGGCATCCCTATAGTGCTCTTAAATCTATCCAGGTACGCATTTCTTTGCATCGGTTTCACAACGGATTCTATTACGCAATATTCAATTTCTTCATTTTTGCGTAATATCAATAATTGCGTCACAGGCGCACAAGGGGAATCATTCAAAACAGCACGCTGGCATTTGCCGGCAAAACAGCAGAAGGGGGATTCCATGAAACTTGCTACAGCTCTCGCAGAGCGGGCTGACCTGCAAAGACGTATTGCCGAGCTTTCCAACCGCCTGGCAAACAACGCCAGAGTGCAAGAAGGAGAAGCGCCCGCCGAAGATCCCGTCGACCTTATTCAGGAGCTCAATGATTGCATTGCGCGCCTGGAAGAACTCATGTCCCGTATCAACATGACCAACAGCCAAACATCCTGCAACGGCGCAACTATCACTCAAATGTTGGCAAAGCGCGATGCTTTGAGCCTGAAAGTCAAGGTCATGCGCGAATTCCTGGAAGAAGCAAGCCATCTTGTTGACCGCTACTCCCGAAGCGAAATCAAGGTGATCCCAACGGTGAAAGTACCCGATTTACGCCGCGAGGTAGACTCTTATGCCAAAGAGCTGCGCGTTTTAGACGAAAAACTTCAGGAACTCAACTGGACCACGGAGCTGCTATAACAGCGCAAGAGCACAACAAAGGCGATCGGTAGCCCGTCCGGGCGAATGCGATCTCGGCGGCAGAGAAGGGAGCCGCACCACAGTAGCGCCTACCGGGCGGGCGCCTGGCCCAAAGGCCACGTAACGCAGCAAGCCCAGCAGCGTAACATGCGCACGGTTATTTCGCATGACGCACTACCCAGCATTGACGGACCGGCGAGGGCGGGATTCGGGGATTTGCCTTTTGTTGCAGAATAAATGAAGAAACCTGCGCCCACCCTTGTCACTCGTGCCCGCCACGCCATCCACACCCATACCTCTTTCCTTTGCTCGCGTTGCCCTGCGCGCGTCCCTGTCGCCACGCGCGTCTGCACGGGCGACGCCTTCCCTTCCCCACGTGCACTCTTCCCCTCCACCTATGGATGTTAACGTTATTCAACTTTTTTCATTCCAAGTATTGACGTAGGAGTTCGCCGCCGCTAACATCTGTTTGTTCACCAAAGCTAACACGCTTTGTTTAGGAGACGCAAAAGGGAAACGAGGATCATCATGGTACTGTCAGAGTTGAGAGAAACCGGTAATTACCGCGTGAAGCAGCTCAAAGTAGGTGGCGACCTTGGCCGTCATTTGCAGGACATGGGCTTTTTGCCGGGCGAACCCATCACGGTCGTTTCGCATTTCGATGGCAACATCATTGTGAACGTGAAGGGCACCCGCGTGGCGCTTTCCGAACAAATGGCCAAAAGCATCATGATCTAAGATTCGCACCGGACGCATGGAATTGCACCTGACCAGCCCAAATGCGGCTGGTAGGAGGGGTGCGCCCCTGTGCGTCTAAACGTATCCCACGTATCACCCCAACAACGGCAACTGTTAGCGACCCGTTTTGCACTTATTTGAGAGGAGACCAGCTATATGAAGTCAAGGGCTAAACCGTAGGTTTTCGAGAACAATTTATTATCCGAACGTTGCAGCT
>CAKTVK010000046.1 GCA_934623455.1 uncultured Eggerthellaceae bacterium
TAATGGCGATTTTAATTTGACTGTGATTGGCTATTTTAGTCTGACTTTTTGTGGCTATTTTAACCCGACACTAACATTGCGAGGGGGCGCATGTATCAATGGAGAATGTCATTCTTTCGGGGCGTGATGCTGTTTCTTTTTTGACGTCTTCTTTGGTGAAACAGCTTGATGCCGATAATGAATTTGCAGCATATGTTTCCCGGTCATCGAATAATTTCATGGCCTATCTTTCGGGTTCAATGGATTTTACGCCGCTCCTTTGTTCCGTCGAGGGCCGTCCGAGGATGTCGAAGCAAGAGGGCGCTCAGCTTGCGCAGATGCTTTCGGTTTCATTGCCTTTGCATATCATGGTTTCCTCGGCATCGTGTCGTCGAAACTCTAAGAGCATGCGTTGCTCGGTTCAACCTGGCGGCATTCCTGGTGATTTATGCTTTAAGGTGGCAGATGGTTTTTATTGTATTTTGCCCGAGCTTGCTTTGTTGCAGCTTGCTAGAGAATGCACGGATATCCAAATTGTTGTGCTGATGAGCATGCTGTTTGGGATTTTTGCTAAAGACAGAGAAACGGGCGGTCTTGTGCCTCGTAGAAGCGTAACAACGCCTGCTAAAGTTGCGGCGTTTATTGAATCGTGCGAACAGAGTTGTTTGAAGGTGCCTAATGGACTCTCGCGTGTTAAAAAGCTTGTTCCCTTAGCTGTTTGCGGGGCGGCAAGCCCAAAGGAAATTGAATGTGCTCTTAGATTGGGATATCCAGTTGAACTGGGAGGATGTGGTCTTGGCATTCCCGAAATGAACTACCGACTGGATATCCCGTCAACAATGCGCGCTCGTTATTGCGATTTGTACTGGCCCGAGCAAAATGTTGCGGTGGAATATCATGGCGCATTCGAACATGCTTTGCCCGGTTCTCTTGAGGCGGATGCCCTCCATGGTAATGATCTGGCTTCTATTGGTGTTCCTATTTTCAATATAACAGCAGGTCAGTTAAGAAATCTATCTTCTTTTAACCAAGTTGCACGATTGGTGGAAAAACAAATCTTTGCATATAAAAAACCGCATGCACATAAATGCAACAAGGTTCTTTTTCCGTCCACCGTGGGGTTTCATGATAAGCAGCAAGCCTTGAGAGACCAAATTGATGCTGCTTTTGCTCTCTTCGGATTCTAAAATCGTTCACAGTTATTGAAAAAAACGACTTTATTGGAATAAACTCTCAAAAAACGATAACTGTGAACGATTTTTACGATAGTTTGGATATAAAACAGTTCCCGCTTGTTGGCAAGCGGCTTACGGAAAGGATTGCTTGTGCTTACCATCGGATGTCATTTGTCCTGTTCAAAGGGGTATGCCGCCATGGCGAAACAGGCGGCGTCCATCAACGCGAATACCTTCCAGTTTTTCACGCGCAACCCGCGCGGCGGCAAGGCGAAAGCCATTGATCCAGCGGACATTGCGAAGTTCGAGACTCTGGCGGCGGAAAACGGCATAACCGTGTTCTTAGCGCATGCGCCCTATACGCTCAATCCTGCGTCGAACAAGCCCGAGACCTGCGAATTCGCTCATCAGGTTCTTGTCGACGACTTGCAACGCATGGAAGTAACACCTGGCCAGCTTTACAACATGCATCCGGGAAGCCATGTGGGGCAAGGCGTTGACGTGGGCGTCGAAAAAATTTCTACCATGCTCAATGAGGTGTTGCAGCCGCCGCACACCACCACGCTTCTGCTGGAAACAATGGCGGGTAAAGGGAGCGAAGTAGGTGGCTCGTTTCAGGAGATTGCCGCAATCATTGAGCGCATTGAGTCCGGCTTGCGCGAACAGGTGGGCGTGTGCCTGGATACCTGCCATATTTGGGATGCCGGCTACGACATTGTTGAGGACTTAGATGGCGTGCTGCGTGAGTTCGACCAGGTCATCGGCTTGGATCGCCTGCATGCCATCCATTTGAACGACAGCATGAATGAGCGCGGCACCCATAAAGATCGCCATGCCGCTATTGGGGCGGGTCACATTGGGTTTGACGCGCTGCGTGCCGTAACGCGTCATCCGCTGCTTTGCGACCTGCCGTTCTTCCTGGAAACGCCCCATGAAAGTTTGAGCGGCTGGGCAGAAGAAATCGCCCGCTTGCGCGCATAAAGCAAGCAGCAGCGGAGATTCGGGCTGTGTTCGTGGGCTCGCGAGCCCCGCAACTTGCTGAACCCGCAAGCCCGCCGAGCCTGCGCCCGCTGCAAAAAACGGGCGAGTAACAAAAACGGGACCGAACGTGGTCCCGTTTTTTAGTACCGTAGGGGTTTGTTAAAACCGTGCAAGCGCGGCTTTAGCTTGGCTTCGCTTTAATCCCATTTCTCCTGCTCAACAACACATTCAGAGAAAATAGGAACATCGAGTTCCTTTGCGATGTTCTCGCGCGGATGCAGGTATGCCAGTTCCAAAAGGAAGGCAAGGCCGCCCACGCGCGCACCGCATTTTTGGACCAAGTGAATCTGCGCAATGGCGGTGCCGCCCGAAGCAACAAGGTCGTCAACCAGCAGAATAACATCGTCTTCGGAAAGAGCGTCGGCGTGAATGTGCAGCTCATCGGAGCCGTATTCCAAGCCGTACTTTTCGGAGATGGTGTTGCGCGGCAGCTTGCCCGGCTTGCGTGCCGGCACAAACCCAACGCCCATCTTCAGAGCAACGGGTGCGCCCAAAATGAAGCCGCGCGCTTCAGCGCCCACGACTTTCGTGATGCCGGCGTCTTTAAAGGCTTCTGCAATGTCGTTCACAAGCGACGAAAAAGCTTCCGCATCGGCGAAAACAGGCGTCACATCCTTGAACATAATGCCCGGTTGAGGGTAGTTGGGCAGGCTGATAACAAGGCTTTCGTAATCAATATCGCTCATGGAACGTCCTTTTCGCGGTCTTTGGCACAGATTGCGGGGGCGCAATTTTTCGCCCGCACGGTCTGCGCATGGTCTTGCTGTGGCGCAATTGCCACGTTTTCTTTTAAACACAAACAGCAGATATTGTACTACCATCAGGCATTTTTTTCGCCAGATTAAGCATTGATTTCTCTTTCTTCAAGCATGTCCGTTTCTTGGGACGCGTAAAATTGCCCAAAGAAGTACAATTATTCGAAGATGATTCACACCTTGGCGAAAAGTGCGGTTGACTGCCGGCGAAGGAATGCGCGATGCTTGGAAGGAGCGTGCACGTTATGCGAAAAAGGGACGAAGATTGCCGCCGCCGTTGCGGTTTTTCTGATGGCCTCGCCCGCTCCTTTCATGCACGCCAGCATGTGTCCTTGGCGGCTTGGTGTTCGGTGGTGCTTTTGATGGCCGTCGTTCTGGGAGCGACTGCCTGCATGCCCGTTGCGCCCGCGTCTTCGGCATCTTCGAGTGCTTCGCCTTCGCAAGCGACGGCATCTGCTTCAAGCGCGGCACCTGCTGAAAGCCAAGAAATAGAAGTTGACCTGGAGAAACTTGCGCAGAGCCTCCCTGAAGAAGGCTTGCCTGAAAAATATATCGACGAAACATTTTTGGGATGCAGCGATAAAGTGGAAAGAAAAGGCGACTGCACCTTTTACACGTGGTATGCGAAAAACGGCTCGAAAGACGAAATCTTCTATGCTGGCTGTGCGAATGGGGCTGTAGTCGTAACGCTCAAGCTTGGATACCAGTTTGGAACTGTTTACTGGCCCGATTCAGATGGGCTTCCCAATTTGTATGCGGAATCCCCTTCAAAAAAAGAAAGCGGCAAAGCTCCTGCGAAAAGCCGTGGGTCATCCGATGCTTCGGCAGACAGCGCTGCTGGCAGTGGCGGCGGTTCATCGAGCTTTTCGGGCACGTCGAAAAAACCGAATAAGTACAGCCCGCGCGATTACGATTCCGCCGAAGATTGGGAAGCCGATACCGGTGGTTCCCTTGACGAATGGGACCGTCAGTAGCGCAGTGCGCTTGTGTTCGCTACGATGCTCGGGTTGCCCTGCAGTGCGTAGTGTCCGCGCGATCGCCTGCGACATTCGCTGTGTCGCTCGGGTTGCCCTGTCAGCGCGCCCTCCGCGCAACTATATGCGACACTTAAGCCGCATTGGCGGTACGTGCCCTCTGCTCTCACTGCGCTGCGCCGCTACGTAAAGCCGTTTAGTAAAAAATCTGCAAATCCAAAAAGTTTTTCTTTAAAAAAAGTTAACGTCTGCTAACATGCTCTACGTATGTTAGCTATAGGTAACATTGCGCAGTTCACATTGGCAAGGCGGCTGGGTGGGTTGCCCATTGGGTGAAACGCTCGGATGGCTGGTGGCTCGTCTTGAAGTGCGAGGTAGTTGGGTGGGTGCCGGTTATGCGAAGTAGTTGGCGCTTAGGACAAATAAGGTACTCAATGTATTCATGATTGCCTTGCGCGTTTTGCCTTTGTCGCAGTACGAACGCAGTGCAGCAAAGGTGCAACCCAGCGAGTCGACGCATTGTAAACAAGCAATGTGCCTGTAAAAAAGAAAGGAGAACTATGCGAAATGCCCCATTTCGAAAAAACCTGGGAGCTTTGACCAACAAAGCGTTTCGGGTTTTTTTGACGGGATCCATTGTTCTGTCGTTTAGTCCGGCAACGGCTCTGGCAAACGAGGTTTCCCAAGATGGAAGCGCGGCAAGCGCGTTGACGTCATGGACGGAGACGCAAAAAGAAGAACCGGCCGATACCAGTGCTACCAACATCGATTCGACCAGTTCTTCCGTAGTAGAGAACGCAACGTCCTCTGAAGGAGATTATACCCAATTTGCGCTGTCGCCTGCCACTCTTTCTGCCCTTGAAGCAGGGAATACATACACGCCAGGCGTGTATGTGGGAAATGCGACCGTGACCAACAAGGGTACCGACGATTGGACAACGTACCAGATTTCCGTAAATGTCACGATTGACGAGAACGGAAAAATCAGCGCAGTGGCACTTACGGATGATTCCTACAAGAACGCCGCTGCCGATAGTTCCGACAATGAAACGTATCTCGAAAATGCCGAGTTGGGAACGCGCAAGGCAACGGGCGTTGCGGCACAGATTGTGCAAGCGCAATCCGTCGAGGGCGTTCAGGCTGTTTCCGGAGCTACCTACTCTAGCGCTGCGCTTGTAGAGGCAGTGGTCGATGCGTTGGCGAAGGCAACTGCCGATGCATCCGACGGATACGTGTACCTGTATGCTGCGGTGCCTTATAGCGAGTATTATGCTTCAGAAGTCGTGCAGGCGGCGGGGTCCAATGCGGCCGGCACTCAGGTGGACACGCATAATGAAGCGGATACGGGCGCGTTCGATGTTGTTTCCCGTGCCACAACAAACCATGGTCTTCATCGCGGCAGCTATCAAAACACGGCCATTATTTACGGCACGAGCGGTGCAACTTATAAGGTGAATTCATGGAATAGCGGTTCAGAAGCCGTTTTGGAAGACGGTTCGGTCATTACATTTAGTCGCGGTAACATTACCGCAGGCGATACGACCGACGTTATGGATCACTACGAGATTACGGGTTTCAAATACGTTCCTGTTGCGGTGAAAAGCGCTGACTTGGATGCTTTCAAAGCAAAATACACTGTGGTGGAAAACGGCGGAGCACTTGCGGGAGGTTACACCGAACAGCAGTTGAACAGCTATAACGTTGTTGCAAACGTTGATGCGAATACGAACGGTCTGAAAGTAGCCACGAAGAATGACGAAACGGGCGACTTCTCGTTCGGAAAGCGTCAGGTGGGCACTACTTCGGGCGTTAAAGATTCAGCGCTTAAGGTGGCGGATGTTTCCACGTTGGGCGTAACAACGAAAAACGCGAAGACCGGTGCGGCGCTTGCTGGTTCGTATGGCGATTTTCTGCGTGTTGACTTGAAATCGAATTATGGCGACCTGGGTGCCAATATGCAGGCGGTTTTCTGGGAATACTACGGCTCGGGCGATACGGTTTTGGCAACATACGGAACAAAGTTTGCCGCAGATAACTGGATGCATAAGTCGAACGGCATCCAGCTGGGTCTCACGGAATCGGCGCGCTGCACGCTTCCCCAGGGCACCGATGGCACGGGCAAGTGGAAAGTGACCATTTGCGCTTTAGGCTACGAAGATACTGTTTTGACGCTGGACGTCGATGAAAGCGACATCAACAACGCGCATGTGGTAAGCAGCACGGAAGCTCTTGAGCAGGCAATATCCGCTGCGGAAGCTTTGACTGAAGCCGACTACACTGTTGCATCGTGGGCATCGCTTTCCGTTGAGCTTGGCGAGGCAAAAGAGCAACTCGCTCTTGCCCAGCAAGGTCCTACCAAGACCACCCAAGAAGCCGTTGATGAAGCAACTTTCCATTTGAACGAAGCGATAAAGAGCTTGGTACATGCGGGCTTTACCACATGGGCCGCTAATTATGCCGAACTCGGCGTGGACACGTCCACGGGCTATGATGCGGTCTCTTCGGCGACGAACTTCACCAGCCGTCACGCAAAGGACATTCCCACCAATGTGCAGCGTGCAACCGATGAAAACGGCACGGTAACCCTGACGGGTGTGAATAAGACCGCGAAGGAATCCACGGTTTCTCCTGCTGTTTCTTCTTCCAGCTTTGCTTATAGCAACAAGTACGGTACGGGTGAATTCGTTGTTGTGCCTGATGATACTGTTGAAGGCTATGTTTGGAACGAGTATTTGAACGCGATTACCGCTATCACCATCAGCGACGGAACAACTACGGTGGGCACGCTGCCGTGGATTGACTATTATGGCGAGAACTCAACGGCGGGATTCCATTACAACAAGATTGAAATCGCGGTGAACAACGGCGAATCTGTTGGCTCGAATAAGGCGAATGTGACGCGTTTTGCTCCGTTCTACAACGAAGGCGCATCGCAAATCAAGGCGGGAACGTACACGATCACGGTTTACGCCGATGGTTACCAACCCCTTTCTACCAGCGTAAACGTCCTTCCCACGGCTGAGCAGCCGCTTTCCGTGAGAAGCACATACGATGGCGCAGCGGTGAAGCTTTCGGGCATGCCTGAAGACATGACGGGCGCAACGGCAACGGTTTCTTATACCGTTGGTTCGGGCCGCAACGCCAAGACGTACTATCTTGCTCAGGACGCCGCAATATCCAATGGCGTTGTCAAGCTTTCGGAGTCTATGGTTGCAGGGACCACATACACCGTGGCCGTGAACAGCGCGAACTACGCGCCTATGACGGCAAGCTTTACGCAGCAGGCCGAAGCAACCCTGACGCTTGATTTGGCTACTACGGCAACAAATCTCAAGGTAGGCGATACGTTTAACGTGGCAATCTCAATGAAAGGCGATAAGATCACTACAGCTCAAGGCACGCTTTCGTTTGATGATAAAGTTGTTCGTCTAACGGGCTTTAGCACCGAGAACTCCCAGCTTTCCGAGAAAGATAATTTCAAATGGACCGATGCTGGAATGTTTAGCTTCTTCGGAAACGATGCTGACTTTACCGAAGGTGGCGTTGTCGCTCAAGCGCAGTTCGAAGTCATTGGTGCGGGCGCCACGACTATCGCCCTGGATTCTTCTGCCGATAACGTTGCAAGTGTAGAAGGAAGCACGCGCGATCACGCTATTGTTGCTGGCGCCGCGGCCGAGGTGAGCGTGATTTCCGCCCAAGCCGTGAAGGGTGACGTAAACAACAACGGTGCGATTAATATTGTGGACGCTCAGATTGCCTACGACCTTGCAACGAAGGTAATCGAGCCTGATTATGCGCCGCTTTTGTCGGTTGGCGAAGGCTGGTCGAAGGCCACCGTTGAATACACGGCTAACGTCAACGGCGATGATGCCATCGACGCTGCCGACGCATTTGCAATCCAGCATTATGCGCTTTTCAAAACGTGGGAATAAATCCCTAACATCTTTTTAGCAGTGCTTTTCAAGATTCGGGTCTCGTTTTGGGGCCCGAATCGGCGTGAAAAGGAGTAACAATGAAGTCAACAGCGCCATCGGAGTCGTCGCCTTCGCAGGTGAGTGCGCCGTCAAAACGCGCACGTCTTGCGCAGCTTGTCTTTTTGGTTCCGGGATTTGCCGTAGCCGTTGCGGTTGGAGCGTCTATTGCGGGGTACGAGCCGCTTGTTTTTGATCCGTCGCTTTATGAGATTTCTGCCCCTGCCCAGGCGCAAGCGCTTGAGATTATTGACCCGAACGAAACAAGCGTGCGCGAAACAGGCCGCGAATACGATGGGTCGCTTGATCAAGAATCGTTCGAAATGCCAGCAAATGGCCTGGTAGATGGCGTGTATACCGCAGCTGCGTACGGCTATAAGAGCGACATTGAGGTTCAAGTGACCATTTCTCAAGGGGAAATTGTCGCAATTGATATTCTCTCGCAAAATGAAGACGCCGCTTATTTTAACCGAGCAGTTGGGGTGATATCCTCTGTTTTGGCTGCTCAGAGCACTTCGGTTGATGCGGTGAGTGGGGCAACGTTTTCCAGCAAGGGAATCCTGCAGGCAATCAACAGGTGTCTAGCCCAGGCCGCTGCAAACCAAGACGATACAGCCGCCGATGATTCCGAAGTGACGGAAACGCCTGATGCTCCTGCTGATTCCGTTAAACCCACTGCCCCAAGCGTACCGGTGGCACCTGGCGAATCGACCGACCTTGAAGTCGAAGGTCTTTTAGATGGCGAATACACCTCGTATACCTACTGTGCCGATGAAAAGAATCCCGATGCATATCGTCCGTACTATCTTGCGGTGACTATTCGGGTTGAACAGGGCACCGTGGCGCAGATTGTTGACGTTTACGGAACGGGTTTGGGCGAAAAAGATGCTTCTGAACTGGGCGAATACGACACAAAGAACGATACCTACCTGGATTGGGCAGCATGGGGAAGAACTATTCGCAGCGAATACATTACCTATGCGGGCGTTGCCGACCAGATTGAGGCGGCTCACTATCAGCGCGTGGAATCTTACGATGTGGTAAGCGGTGCTACCTACTCATCGGCAGCGGTGGCGAAGGGTTACAACGCCGCTCTTGACAAGGCGCGGCTTGCGTTTGCGGAGGCGTATCGTGCGGGTTTGATTGACAAGGATGGCAAACCCATAAAGCCAGAGGTCGATAAAACTCCTGGTCAGCAAGAGACTACCGAGCAAGAAGAGAAACCGGGACTTATTGACAAGGATAACCAGCCCATAAAGGCAGAAGCCGACAAAGCGCCTGGTCAACAAGAAGTAATCAAGCCAGAAAAGGGGACGGAACTTATCGACAAGGACGGCAACCCTATAAAGACGGAGGCTGATAGAACTCCTGGTCAGCCGGAGGCTGGCAAAGTGCCCGATCAGCAAGAAACCAGCAAAGTGCCCGACCAGCAAGAAGCGGTCGAGCCTGAAAAAGCGGTCAAGCTCGAAAAGAAAGAAGACGAAGCGACGGAGGAGCGCCCGTGATTCGCATCATTGCAAAACATGAAGGGTTCTTGTTGCGCTGTCTTGGACTTGCGGTTGCACTTGGTGCGCTGTTTTCGTTTACCTCGTGGGCCCAGGTTGCAAATGCGCACGATGAGCAGATCAAAGCTGAAATCCTTGAAGCTCAGCGCGCTACGCAACGCGGCTCTTATGCCACCGATGGCGTGTTCCAAGGCGAAGCGGAGGGCTACGGTGGGCCTGTTTGCGTGCAAGTGGCCATTGATAACGGGTTCATCACCCAAGTTGAGTTGGTCAGCGCCACGGGCGAGGATCAGGCGTGGCTGAACATGGCGCTTCCTTTGCTTGACACTATTGTGCAGGAGCAAACAACGCAGGTCGATGTGGTAAGTGGTGCAACGTTTTCTTCATCGGGCATCTTGAACGGCGCAACAAGAGCGCTTGAGCAGTCGGGTTTGGCGACATCAGCAGCTGCTTTATCGGAAGAAGACAGCGTGAATGATTCGGAAAGAGATATTGAGCTGGGCGAATAATATGAAAGATGGTAAGAAAGCAACAAAAGCACAGCAGCGCAAACAATCACAGCTAGCTCAAAAGGGAGTGCGCTGGGCTGTTCAAATCGTATTTTTCGTTGCGGTTCCCGGGGCATTCAGCGCTGCATTCAACGGCGTGAAATATATTGCGGGACAAATAGGCGGCCTTAAAGCTATAGAGCCAACGTCGTTTCTGCTTCTTTTGGCGGGTTTATGCGCGTTCACGGTGGTCTTTGGCCGTTTCTTTTGCGGGTACGCGTGCGCATTTGGCACGCTCGGCGATGCGCTGTATCTGCTGTTCACGCCGCTGCGCTCTTGGTATGCCAAGCATTTTCCCACGGTGAAGGCGCGCCCAACTCTTCTTGCTGTTCTGCGAATTGCGAAGGTTGTTGTTCTGGGTGTTATTATCGTCCTGTGTTTTCGGGGGTCATACGATTCTTCTTGGAGTCCGTGGACCGCGTTCGCCGGCTTCACGGGCGGCTCTCTTGACGGCATCTCGATTATTGCATTTTCTGTGCTTGCCGTAATAGCGGTGGGAATGGCCCTGGTCGAACGCTTCTTTTGCCGATTCCTTTGTCCGCTTGGCGCACTTTTTAGCCTGTTGCCCGTGCTGCCGATAAGCCAATTCAAGCGTAATCCGCAGCGCTGTTCTTCGCGTTGCGAGGTCTGTCGTTCTGCCTGTCCGGTTCACATGCGTCCAGAACGCGGCGGTTTTGAAATGGGGGAATGCATTGCCTGTGGACGATGCGCTGCGGCATGCCCGATTGACAACATTTCGATTGCCTCTTTGCCTTGCGTTGGTGATTTGCCGGAAAAGGGAGCAGGGGAAACGGGGCGCATGGGCAAGAAGGAGAAAACGGAAAAGAAGTGCCGGCCCCTCAAGGGAAACCATCCCTTGTGGGTTGTGCTGCGAGCGGCGCTGTTGCTTGCGTTGCTGTGGGTATTCGGTGCAGTGCGCTGGTAGCTTTTTTGTTTGCGTGTGGCGTTATTTTTTACCGATATTTTGTTATCCAAGGTTTACTTTTACCGGTGATTCGTATAATGTTCACTGACGCTTACTTTTAAGAAGTGAGCGCATGCAATTGAGTCGCTGCCGCCGGCACGTGCACTCATTTCCCGTTCTGTGAATCGCGGTGAAAAGGAGAAGCAAAATATGATGTCACGCCCGTTGTCCCGAAGATTTTTTTTGGGCGCCGCGCTGCTTGGTCTTGCAGGAACGGCCTGCATTTTGCCTGCTTGTTCGCGTGCTTCTTCGGCTTCTTCGCTGTCGTTGGATTCGCAAAACTCCGACCAAACAGCATCTGATTCTGCTTCTACCATGCAGAAGCGTTCGATTTTCGTATTTGACACCGAAGTTTCTCTTTCTGCCGTATGCTCCAAAGAAATCATGGACCAGGCGGTGCAACGTTGCTATTACTTCGAGAATATTTTGTCCCGCACGGTAGAGGGAAGCGATGTTTGGCGCATCAATCAGGCGCAAGGCGCTCCCGTACAAGTTGCTGATGAAACGGCTGCGTGCATACAGGCATCGCTTGATTATGCGCGTTCAACTCAAGGGCTTTTCGATATCACAATTGGTGCGGTCAGTTCGTTATGGGATTTTCATAACAACATAAAGCCTGATGATAGCGCGATTCAGGAAGCGCTTTCCCACGTTGGTTACGAAAACGTTCAAGTGCAGGACAATACGGTCACGCTTGCTGACCCCCAGGCGAAAATCGATTTAGGCGGCATCGCGAAAGGATTTATTGCCGACGACCTGCACGATTTCTTCGTGGGCGCCGGCTGCAACAGCGGCGTTATCAATCTGGGCGGCAACATCATGCTGATTGGCACGAAAGAAGACGGCTCTCCGTGGCACGTGGGCGTGCAAGATCCCAATAATGCAAGGAATGTTTGCATTGCAAGTGCCGATTGCACGGATGAGTCGGTGGTGACCAGCGGTTTGTACGAGCGCTACTTCGAGCAAGACGGCGTGATGTATTACCACATCCTTGATCCGCGAACGGGCTACCCCGCGCAAACGGATTTGCTGGCGTCGTCGATTTGCTCAAAGAAATCCATTGACGGCGATGCCCTGGCAACGGCGCTTTTCATTATGGGCAAAGACCGGGCGCTTGAGTTTATCGAGCAGTCAGAGGGCCTGGAGGCGCTGGTAGTTGATGGTGACGATCAAATCTCACTGTCTGCCGGTGCGCGGTTTCAGGCGGTATAGGAAAAGTCCAGGTCAAACATGAATTCATTTCCAGAAAAAAACATCAAAGGGGAAGAAGGCGCAGTGCAGGGCTCCGCTGATGCCGCTACGGGCAAAACGGGCGAGAGAACACGAACGCGCGCTTCAGGAAAAGCAAGCAAGCGCAGTATGGCGGTGGTTGCTCTCATATTTATAATCATTTTAGGCGCTTATGGTGCTTCGCTTGTTTTCTTTGGGCAGTCTTCTTCGACCTATGCCGTGGTTCATGCAAGCGATGGCTCGGAGAAAAAACTGCCGCTCGATAAAGATACGACAATTACCGTTTCCACCGATTTAGGCTCGAACACCATCGCGGTGTCCAATGGCGCGGTGAGCGTGATTGACGCCGATTGCCCGAACCATGATTGTATTCAGCAAGGTGAAATTTCAAACACGAATCAGCAAATTGTTTGTCTGCCGCATAAGCTGTGGATCGAAGTTGTAGCGGAAGGCGCTGCCAATGGCGCGGGCGGTGCCGAAAGCCAAGAGTCCGCGAATGGTGCAGGCGGCGTTTTCGACGCTACAACGCGGTAAGTACTTGCGTGGCGAAGTCAGAAAAAGCATGCGCAAATCTTCGAATCAAAATAGAAAAGAGCATGTTGAACAGGTGAAACGGCTTTCTCGTATTGCGCTTTTAAGTGCCGTTGCGCTTGTGCTGAGCTTTGTGGAAACTATGATTCCCCTGCCGCTTACGTTTCCGGGGTTCAAGCTTGGTCTTGCAAATGTTGCTGTCTTGGTGGCGCTTTATGCAACCGATGCAAGGAGTGCGGCTTGCGTTGCTGCCGTTAAAGTGGCTGCGGCGGGATTCTTGTTCGGTTCTCCCACCATGCTTGTCTACAGCGCATCGGGAACGCTGCTTGCTTTTTTAGGAATGTGGATTTTCTCGCGCGTGAATTGGCTCGATGTGGTGCCGGTAAGCATGATTGCTTCGCTTCTGCACGTAGCGGGGCAACTTTGTGCCGCCGCCACGTTTCTTGCAAGTCCTGCCGTTTTGATAAACGCGCTTCCTTTGGGCGTTGCCGCTTGCGTTACCGGGTTTCTAACGGGCATGGTAGCTCGGGGTGTTCTGAACAATTTCGCGGTGCAAAATAAGACCGAACGAATGCCGATTGACTTATCGAATCTTGATATTTCTCCTGGTCAACTTATTGCTTTTGTGGGAAGAAACGGAAGCGGAAAAACAACGGCGGCACTGCAGCTTGCGGGGCTGCTTGAGCAAGAGGACGGCTCCTTTTACCTTGCTTCGGGCAATGCGTTGGCAGGTATTCCAAAAGGCGCAGCGAAGAACGCGCCGGAAAGCGCGCAGGTGGCGTGCGATTCAAGTACGGCAAGGGCGGGAATTGCATTCCAGGATCCCGACGATCAGATTGTTGCGCTCTTAGTTGCCGATGACGTTGCGTTCGGTCCCGAGAACCGTGGCGTAAGCAGGAAAGAAATGCAGGATATCGTTTGTGCGAGTCTGAAGCGAGTGGGACTTGCTGGGTTGGAAAGGCGTCCTGTTGGCCAGCTTTCGGGTGGTCAGAAGCAGCGTGTTGCTGCTGCGGGGCTTCTAGCTTGCTCTTTTCCGATGCTTATTTTTGACGAAACAAGCGCGATGTTGGACCGGCAAGCGTGCGCCGATCTTATGAGCGCGTTTCGGGGGCTTTGCCGGCAGGGCGTGGCGGTTGTTCTTGTTACGCAACTTATGGAGGAAGCGTTTCAGGCAGATAGTATTGCTGTTTTCTCGGAAGGCGCTCTTGTGGCGCAGGGCGCGCCCTCTGAACTGGAAAAACAAGGGGATGCTTTTCTTTCGTGGGGGCTTGAGCTGCCAAAGCGACGCCAGCCTGTGCGGGGAATAACGCCGCAGCAGGCATATGTCGCAGGCTCGGCCGCATCTGCTTCCTTGCGTGCCCCCGCGCAAACCGCACGGGAAGAAACCGCGCCGCTTCTTTCGTGTGAGAAGCTTTTCTTGTCGTACGAAACGGAAGGGGCGGCTTGTCGTAAGGCGCCGCGCCTGGGGCAGGGCGCAGGGAGCGCTGCGAACGCTTATGTTCTTTCGGACTTCGATTTCTCGCTTTATCCGGGGCAGGTGGTGGCTCTTACGGGTCGTTCTGGCTGCGGGAAGACAACGTTGCTCCGTGCCCTGGCGGGCGAACTCGCTCCGGCTCGGGGCGCCATTTTCGTTTCTGGTGAAAATTATTGGAGCGATAAAAGAACCGTTTCGCCCGATGAACGTCGTTTTCTGTTTGCACAGAATGTTGGAATGTGTCCCCAGATGCCCGAGAGAGCGCTTTTTGCGAAAACGGCGTTCGAAGACGTTGCCTTCGGCGCGCGCAATAAGGACATGATGGGCACGCAGCTGGAATCGGCGGTTTGCGATGCGCTTGAGCTGCTTCATTTGGACCCTGAACGCGCACGTGCGCACGCGTCTTGTTCGTATTCGGGCGGAGAACAGCGGCGTATAGCCCTTGCTTCCGTTTTTGCTTGCCAGCCAAAGGTTTTGCTTTTGGATGAGCCCACGGCGGGGCTGGATCCCGTTGAGCGGGAGTCGCTTATGGCGGCTCTTATGGAGTTTGCTGCTGCGGGTGGTGCGGTTTTGTTTTCGACGCATGATGAAGCGCTTGTTCGCAGAAGCGCGCTGCATGTTGTCTGTCTGGATGAGCCTGCGGCGGGCGCTTCTGAAGGCGCTGTGTCCAACGGCGCGGCTTCAGGTCAGGTTACGCAGCCTTGCTCGGAGCGCCCTTCGAACCCTCTTCCGTTTGGCGTGTTCCGCGAGAGCAACTCTTTTGCGCACCGATTGCATCCAGCTACCAAAATCGTATTCTGTCTGTTTTTGATGGTGGGCGGTTTTTGTTTGAGCGGGCCTGTTGGCGTGAGTGCGTTAGTGCTTGCCAGCCTGACTGCTCTTCTTGCCGCTCAAATCTCAATGCGTCAAATAGGGGCTATCATCAGGCCGTTTTTGCCACTGCTGGTGTTTGTCGCTGTGTTCAATCTTCTTTTTTCGGAACAACTCTTTTGCGTGAGTGTCGCTTCTTTTGCGCTTGCGGTAGAAAATCTTCTCCGGTTTATTTGCGTGCTTTTGGGGTCATCTACGCTCATGTACACAACGTCTCCTACTGCGTTATCCGATGGCGTGTATCTTCTGGCTTCGCCGTTTTCGCGGCGCCGGGGCAAAGTTGATGACGCCTCCTGTGCTTTAGGGCTGACTTTCCGTTTCACCACGGTGTTGGTCGATGAATTCTACCAGGTAAGAAACGCGCAGCAGGCAAAAATGGCACGTTTCGATGGCCCGCTGGTGCAGCGCTTGCGTGCGCTGGTTCCGGTGCTCACGGTGCTTTTTGTGCGAGCTTTGCGGCGCTCTGACACGTTGGCGTTGTCGTTGATTAATCGCGGGTATGGTATGGGTCAGAAAAGGTCGTGTTATCGGGTGTATTGTTTTGGTTGGCGCGATGTAATTGCGCTCGCGCTGGGCGCAACGCTTGTTGTTTTAGCGGTTATTCTGTAGGGCGATGGCGCGTTTACCCCTTCCGTTCCTCGGATTTCCCCCTAGTGCTTACCGTTTAACTTCCCGTTTTCCAGGTTCAATTTCGCCGAAAAATG
>CAKTVK010000047.1 GCA_934623455.1 uncultured Eggerthellaceae bacterium
CGGAAGCCCGCCAGGCGGCCTCGCCGCCCGCCTCGCCATGCCCGAAAGCATTCGATATTCGGTTCTCAAGCTGCAACATGCCAACAAATTAAAAAGTCTTTGAATCTACGGTTTAGCCCTTGACTTCATATAGCTGGTCTCCTTTCCTTCTCTTTCTTGCTTTTTCCCTTTTCCTTGCGCGCCCTGCTTGGGCGGGGCGCGATATCCGCACCGATAGAAGCAAAGAAGCGCCGGCGGCCCCCAGAATGGGATCGCTGGCGCTTCTCCGAAATCGCGTTTCGCCCGAATGGCCTGGCTGCTCGCGGAAATCGATCGCTTCGCTGGCGGGTTCCCGGTACTGGCGGTTCTCGCCTGCACCGGCGGAAACGGAGGTCCGACTCATCCGCTTCCCTCCCCGCGTTCAAGGGAGGGGCGGCATCACGGTGACCGGCTCGCGGGGCATCTCACCCCATTCATCCAGCTCGAAGGGGCATGACGCCCCCGAGCAACCGACGGTGCAGTTTGCTATTCGGTTGTGCAGATACAGTATGGCATCGAGTCGGGGGGGGTCAAGCGTTTCGCGGCGATAGCAAGGCTTTCGTTACTCCCCCGCCCTTTCGGCAGCCCTTTGTAACCCGTTTCGGAATGTTAAAAAGTGACGGGGACTTTTTAACATTCTGAGCCGCACCGATGTGCCCTGCATTGTTGCGCGCGGACGCAAAGACGGCTCCAACATTGCCGCGTGCATCTGCATCGCGCTGCTCCACCTTGCTTCCAACGACGAGCGCTCGTAACATCGATTGTTGACAAAAGGTGGGGTAATTTGTCAACAATACTTCTTTCGGAAATCACCGAGCTGCAAGTCATCTTGTCGCAAAATATTCCTGTTCGGGGCAGGTTTAAGTGGCGTCAACCCTCGTTCGCCCGATGCTTGCAGTGCGCGACCTGGGCTTTTGCGAGTTCGTTTCGTCTCAAACGATGCCAGCCGGTCCACAAATGCTCCCCGAGGTACCCCGAACAGGAATATTTTGCACATTCGGGCGGAAAAAACGGCAACATGCCACCACGAAACACAAAAAGGGATGCCTGAACCAAAAGCCAACGCACCACGAATTCAAGAGCGCACCGAACTCCCGACGCACAGAACCTCAAGGGACGCCCGTCGGCAAGGGACGAGCCGAACTGCGACGCTTTGGATAAGTTGAGCGGGCCTCTAGCGCAAAGAAGCATTATCCAAGCGGAGTCGTGAGGCGAGCCCTTGCCGGCGGGCGGCCCCTGGATCGATGAAGGGCGGCAGGGTTTTCCCGCCCTGATAAAAACGACCCACTATTCTGTGGGTTTGCCCTGGCTTACTTTTTTGCGAACTGGGGAAATGCCGATTTTCAACGACCGCGAAGAAGAAAATCCACCGAAAAGTGGGTCGTTTTTATCATGCCGCCCACATCGTTGGGCGGCATCGCGGCGGAAAACATCTTAACCTGGACTGCACACCACAGCGGAGCACATAAAAACCCGAAGCACGCAAGGCACCTCGGGTTCTCAAATGCTCGAAATGTTGACAAAAGGTGGGGTAATTTGTCAACAACATGAAGGGGTTACCCTATGCCCACGTGCCGTAATGCACGAAGTACTGGGTTGCGAAAGCATCGGCGGCATCAATCGCACCGTGCGCGCTGTCATATTGCGTCTATCAGCCGCACTACGCGATGAGAAGCGATTTACTGACCCCGATGCGCTCGACGATGAATTTAGCGGTTTGCGCGCAAATGAGTTGTGACCCACGGCGGGCGAGCTGTTCTTCGTCTTCGCACCCGCCTGGCCCGAAGACGCCCGCGAAGCACTTGCCGTCTTCTCAGCACCAGCTTTTGACGCAGAGGGTATCGCCGTGCGCGCAGATGCAGCTCCAGCAGCCGCAGTCCTTGCCGCGCGCGTTGGGCCCGCCTTCGCAGCACCATCCCCTTCTTCCAGTTCAAGGCTTTCAAGAAACGCGCTCAAGACACCAAGCGACGTATCCTCACCTTCTAGCTTGAAATACTTCATGGGAACTTCAAAGCGGTTTTTCTGCGGCGTATAGCGTCCGCCCGCGCGGCGCAGCTCGATTGACTTCTCGCGCGAGATGGCGATGGGCTCAACAACAACTTTGCCACCCACCACGACAACGCTTTTAATGCCATGTTCGTTGCAATACGCCTTCAAGTGCGTCTTAAGGAACAGATTGCGTGCTTCAACAGGCATTTCGGGATGCTTTTTCTGCATGTCCTCCAAAAGCGCGTCGGCCTGCTCGACCGTTTCCGCGCTGGCAATGCGGCGATACCACAAAACGCGCTCGTCCACGTCGGGCAAATAATCGTCCCCCAGGTACGTGCGCCCAGGAACGTTCACCGTAATATCGGAAAGCGCCGGCGGTAAGATAGCGTCTCCCCCTTCGGCAGCAAGACCCTTGCGCGCATCTTGCACCGCCTGACCAAGCATTTGGGCGAACAAGTCAAAGCCGACCGCGCTCATCTGCCCGCTTTGCTCGGCGCCTAAAATATCACCTGCACCGCGAATCTCCAGGTCGCGCATGGCAATACGCATACCACTTCCCAGTTCTTGATGCTCGTTGATGGCAAGCAAACGCGCCGTGGCTTCTTCGGTGAGCACCACTTTCTCGGGATACATGAAGTACGCATATGCTTGGGTGCTCGAACGGCCCACGCGGCCTTTCAGCTGGTACATTTGCGCCAAGCCAAGGCGTTGGGAATCCTCGATGATAAGCGTGTTCGTATGCGGATTATCAATGCCGCTTTCGATGATGGTCGTGGCAACCAGCACGTCCAGCTCGCCCGCCGCGAACTCTTCCATCACGTTTTCAAGCTGCTCTTTCGTCATTTTTCCATGCGCAACGCCCACACGCGCCTCGCCTGCCGCCAACTGCACACGTTCAACGGCGTCGTCGATGGTACGCACGCGATTCGAAACGTAATACACCTGTCCCCCGCGCGCCAGCTCGTGGCGAATAGCGCCCGAAACAATATCGGGATCCCAAGCTCCCACGTGCACTTTCACCGGGCGACGGTCGTCGGGCGGCGTCAAAATAACGCTCATATCGCGCACACCGCTCATAGACATCTGCATCGTGCGCGGAATAGGCGTGGCGGAAAGCGTAAGCACGTCAACCGATTCGCGCAGATTCTTGAACTGCTCTTTATGCCCCACGCCAAAGCGCTGTTCTTCATCGATGATGACAAGACCCAGATCATGCGGGTTCACATCGCGCGAAAGCAAGCGATGCGTACCCACCAGAACCTCAACGGAGCCATCCGAGAATCCCTTGAGCGCTTCATGTTGCTGTGCCGCCGTGCGAAAACGCGAAAGGACTTCCACATGAATGCCGAATGGCTCAAAGCGTTCCTTGAAATTCGTATAGTGCTGCTGCGCCAAAATAGTAGTCGGGCACAACACCATAACTTGCTTCTCATCCTGCGTTGCCTTGAATGCCGCACGCAGCGCGACTTCCGTTTTACCAAAACCGACATCGCCGCAGATCAGACGGTCCATAGGGCGCACGCTCATCATGTCTGCTTTCACATCGCGAATGGCACTCAGCTGATCGGGCGTTTCCGCATACGGGAACGCCGCCTCCATCTCACGTTGCCAAGGCGTGTCTTCGCCAAAACGAAAACCCTGCACCGCACAACGACGCGCATACACATCCACCAGGTCAAACGCAAGTTTCTTTGTTGCCTTGCTTGCTTTGCGCAGCGCACGAGACCAGTCCGACGTGTTCAAACGCGTCAATCGCGGCGACGACCCTTCTGGCCCCACATAGCGCGTCACGCGGTCAAGCTGCTCAACGGGAACGAACAAGCGATCCCCTTCTGCGTATTCCAGAAGAAGGTAGTCGCGCACGCTTCCATCGATTTCCCGACGCGTGAGCTCGCGGAAAAGCGCCACGCCATGAACGGCGTGCACAACGTAATCACCCGGCTTATAAGGAAACGTGATTTCAGTGATATCGATCTTGCGTCCCGATGAACTTGCCGCACGCGCACCCTGCGTATCGGCAATGGACACCAGCGCGAGTTTCGCCTTGGGAAAAACCATTCCCAGCGGAACATCGGCATCCACCACGTTTACCACACCCGAGCGCAAACGGCGGCGCGCTTGCTCCTCGTTCTCGTCTTGCCACTGCAAAACTTCTTGAATAGGAAGCCCCTCATCGGCGAATTCAAGCTCAAGCTCCTTGCGCACCTGCGCATTCGCCGCCGCGAACACCACCATGAAGTCCGTATCCAGGAAATTGCGCAATCGACCGATAAGGCGTCCGCCTTTCCCCGCAACATCGGTGCGCTTGACGGGCAGCTCATCATCAACAGTCTTGCCAACCCCCATAAGCGATAGATACGTGGCGCGCACGCCTCCACCGAAATTCAGCTGCGTGGGCGGCGCATACAGCCGCTCGGCCGCAACACCGCATCCCGCAACATGAGCGCACGCTTCATCGAAAGCATGGCTTGCATCATCAAACAGCGATTTCGGCTCTATCAGGGTGGTAAGCGTTTGCGGCGCCGCATAATCACCGAGTGTAGCCGTCTTGTCGTAGAGAAACGGAAGCAGCACATCGGACTGCGGGAAGCGAATGCCGCCTTCCGCCGCGTCCAGGCACTCCAGCAGCTCGCGCATGACCGCGCTCGTATGCGATTGCGCCTCAAGCGTTTTGCGCGCGCGACGATACGCCGCAGCCGTTGCCGCGTATTCCACAACAGGGAAAATCTCAACCTGCCGTAAGGGGGCAATCGTTTGCCCCGTTGCGGGAACAATCCGGCGAATCTCGTCGATTTCGTCACCGAAGAAATCTACCCGCACGGGATACGATAAATTGCCGGGATAAATATCGATCGTACCGCCATGCACCGCAAACGTGCCCGCGCCCTCAAGCTTGTCACCTGCGTTTTCGTAACCGCAACGCACTAGATAGCGCGAAAGGTCCTCGAAACTTTCCAAGCCGGAAACGGCACCTTCAGACAAATCGTCACCACAGCGCAGCACCAATGGGTCGCATGCGCACGCATCAACCGGCGGAAGAAGCCGCACTAAAGCACGCGCCGACGCAACAACAACGCACTGCTTTCCCGAGCGCAATGCATAAGCCGCTTCCATGCGCCGCGCCGCTAAAACGGGATCGGGCATTTTGCTTGATGTCGGATAATCGCGACGCTCAAAGAACCGCAAGACGTTATCTTCACCCAAATACGTGGCAACCGAACGCGCGAAACCCAAAGCGGCGTCTTCACCTGCAACAACAACGAGCGTTGTCTGAGGCACGCGACAAAACTGCATGGCAACCATCAGCGGACGCGCAGAAGATGCCACCCCAAGCGTTGCATCTTGCCCCGCATCGAGCTTGTCCCAGAACTTTTTAACCGCTTCGGTGCGTTCAAATCGAAATGTGAGCGAATCAATAAGCACGCAAAACCCTTCCTCATCGCCTTTTGTCACGAAGACCCGATCAAAGATAACCGCAACCGCCCGGCAAAAACCTTCCGACTGACAATCGGCGCGCAAACGTCTCCAAATACGAATAGCCGCAAATTTCTTGCGGCACGCATTCCTGTTTGGCGATATTCTATCAAAAGCAAAAACCAGGGTGGTGCAAAACCGACCATGCACAGCAAGAACGCAACGGAGGAACCCATGGCACGCGAATCAAAATCAAAAAAGAAGCAACGAGCCGAAGCCGTCTATGAAGAGATGGCAACGCTTTACGCAAGCGCTCCGTGCGCCTTGTATTTCGATGGCGACCCGTTTCGCCTGACCATCGCCACGCTGCTCTCTGCGCAAACAACCGACAAGAACGTGAACAAGGTAACGCCTATGCTGTGGCAGCACTACCCCACCGTTGCCGATTTGGCAGCGGCAAATCCTGGCGACGTGGAAGAAATCATCCATTCCCTGGGCTTTTTCCGCAGCAAAGCCGCGAACTGCATCAAATGCGCGCAAGGAGTTATCGACCTATACGACGGCACCGTTCCGAAAACCATCGCGGAACTCACAAAGCTCCCGGGTGTCGGGCGGAAAACGGCAAACGTCGTTTTGGCGGAGGCATTCGATATCGCCGAAGGAATCGCCGTGGATACCCACGTGTATCGCATTGCGCGCATTCTTGATTTCTCAAAAGGCGAAACGCCTGATCAAGTTGAAAAAGACCTATGCGCCCTATACCCGCAGGACCATTGGGTGAACATCAATCGCCGTTGGGTGTTGTTCGGACGTGAAATATGCATTGCGCGTCGCCCACGCTGCGCCGACTGCCCTCTTGCCCAAAAAGGTCTGTGCCCCGAAATGCTGTAAGCCGCAAAGCCGCGAAGAAGCGCAGCTGTGCAGTGCGCAGATGAGCATGTTCGCGGCACTATTCGCTTACGAGGGGTTACAACTACGCGATTAAGCCTTCTATCAGGATTTTCACACCAATACCGACAAGCACCACACCACCCGCTATCTGAGCAGGTCGCTCATAGCGACTTCCGAAAGCATGACCTACCGCCACGCCGAAAAACGAGAGCACAAACGTGGTAACACCAATAATGCTCACCGAAGACACAATGTCCACCTGCAAAAACGCAAACGTGATGCCAACAGCCAACGCATCGATGCTTGTTGCAACGGCCAGCAGGAGCAGCTCTTTCACGTCAAGTTTAAAATTGCCGACAGCTTCTTCTTCGCCGTTTTCTGCGCCATGGAACACGTCCCAGAGCATCTTTCCGCCGATAAAAGCCAAAAGCGCAAAAGCAATCCAGTGGGATACCGAGGTCACAAAGCCGGCAAACTGCGTGCCCAGCGCCCAACCCAAAGTGGGCATGAACGCCTGAAACACCCCGAAAAACAGCGCAATTACCGCAGCTTGCTTCATATTCAGACGCGGCATAGCTAAGCCCTTGCACACGGCAACGGCGAAGGCGTCCATCGACAGCCCTACGCCGATGAACAGCAAATCAACTAATCCCACGAATAGCGCCTCTCACACTCTCCGATTCCTTACGCAGAAAAGCGCAGCGTTAATACCACTACGGGACACCGCTACGGAATCAGCCCGTCGTCTTCCCTGCTGAAAAATCCCTCTTTTTGCAGATCAGCTAAAAGTCCCTCAAAATAATCTTGCGTCACGCCATCACGCCCAGCGCGTCGCTCGAAATCATTCAAGTCCTCAAACACTTGCTCTGCACCAATACCGGGCACCGCCAGAACAAGACGCACAATCTCCGCGCGTTTCTGCCGCCGCGAACCTTCGAATTTATTTTGGCGCGTATATTCCTTGCTGCGACGACTGGGATTCACAGTGGTCCGTTTCAAATATGCCCCGTAATCAAGCAGCGCGTAATACCAGCCGCGCACGTTTTCATGCGGGCAGGCCTCTTTCACCAAGGGCGCAATCTGCTTATCAGAAACATCGCATTGAACAGGGAAAAGTTCATGGAGAAACACCGTGCGCACATTCGTTTCCAAATACACCCCCGGCGCATCGAATGCGAATGCCCGCACGCCCGCCGCCGTAGCCGGCCCAATGCCGGGAAGTGCAAGTAACGCGTCAAACTCACCCGGTATGGTTCCGCCGTACTGCGCAGCGCATTCATCGGCACAGCGCTTCAACGCCAAGGCACGGCGGTTATACCCCATGCCTTGCCATTCGTCCACCACATCGGCTGTTGATGCACTCGCCAACGCGTCAACCGTGGGAAATCTGCCAAGAAAACGCTCCCAGCGAACTAACACGCGAGCCACTTGCGTTTGCTGCAACATGACTTCGGAAACCAACACCTCATAGGGATCGCGCGTATTGCGCCACGGAAGATCGCGGTACAGCTCAGCTCCCTTATCCCAGACCAACTGGCAGAAATCCGCCTTACTCAGCGTCAGATTCTGCTGATCCCAGGTCATCACGGTTTTCCCCTAGCAATGTTGCAACGTCGTTGGCTCCCTCGAACCCTAAGAACGCATCAAGTCCTTCCAGCTCACGACGAAAATCGCTTACCACCTGCTCTTCAAGCGATTTGTACTCGTCGGAATCAAGGGGCTGGTACGCCGCCAGCTTCTCGCAGATAGCGGCAGTCGTCAGCGGTTCGTACTTCCTGGTAGAAAGCGACTCTTTATAGCTTGCCTCAATCGCTTCGCGTGCTGCCATGCAAATATCGAAGCGCGGAAGACCATTCGAGCACGCAACAAGCGTCTCCATCTGAGCCCCCTTCATAGAAGGATGCTTATTCATCAAATCGTTCCACAAAGACGTACGCTCCGATGCCGTGGGATAATCGATGTCAACCACGGTAAGCGGCTCAAGAATATCAAGGAACGCGCCTTGGATATCCGCGTCGGTCGAACACGATGCCAAAACGTACACATCTGGATTTTCCACCGCAGAGCGAATAAGGCGAACCGCCTCAAGCGCGCCCTTCGATGGACCTTGCGCACCCGAACGAGAAGACGCGCACTCAAAGCAATCATCATCAAACGGCAGCAAGTGGCCCCACAAATCAATATCTTCCAGAAGAAGAACGCCCGAACCGTCTATCTGGCCTTTTGACGCATTGAAACGAAGTCCCAAGCTTGTTTGAGCCATAACGCACAGAACTAAATCGCCATGAATATTCTCATCAACGTTAATGCGAACACCAGGAAGCTCCAGCTCGCCCAACGTTGCCTCCATGAAACGGGAGGCATCTTCGCGCGCAGCGGACCTGAACACGATTGCATCCGAAACAGGCATTCCCGAAAGCCCATGTTTTTCGTTGAGGAACGAAATGAAGTTTTTCAGTTCGGGATTATTTGCAAAGCCAATGCCCAACGCATGCATCTGCTCAATAGCGTGTTCAAACCCCGCCATATCGGCATACGTCAAACGGTTCGCAGCCTGAATGCTTTTCTGTCCCGCGCCGGGCAAGCCAAACGCAGCAATAGCGCCGTGTCCACCTTGCAGAATCTGGGACAAAAACGGCAGCACATCAGGTGCCTGCGATGCATCAGCCGCATTCTGGCCATCCCCTTGCTTGCCAGCAATCGCGGCATGATGCTCCGCGCGATTGCTCGCGCCCGCGCCACCCGTATTCCGAATGACAAAACGGTCAGAAGCGGTACCCGATTTGCTGGAAGCAGCGACCGAGCCGTCATCACCCTGAATCGCCTCGGACGCATCCTCCGCATCAGATGTATCGGATGCACCAGAGGCAGCACCGTCATTGCGCGCAGTTTCGCCATCAGAGGCATCATTGAGCGCCGGATTCGCCTGATGATACTCGCAAACATCGAAATCGGGGCACTCCGAGCAGTCTTCTTCCGTGCAGATGTCGTCTGTCAGCTCAATTTCATTTTCGATTTCATCAAGAAACTCGTCAAAGAGCGCATCCATACCGCCAAAACCCATATCGGCAAGTTGTGACGGAATGGAAGAGAGCACTTGCTCAAGCTCACCGCGATCAACGCCGAACTCCTCCAAGCGCTCAAGAGCCAAATCCTGCAGGCGCAAAACGTATTGCTGCACTTCATCTTGCGAAAGATACGGCTCCATCAAGCTGAAAATATGCTCAGCCAACGTGCGCTGCTTGCCCGAAGCCGCCAAAAACCAAGCCTGCTTCAGACCGTCAACAAAAATGTTTTCAGATGCCACGCCCTCTTTTTGGGCGCAATCGAATGCCGCCAAGTAAAGAGACGTCGCCAAAGAGTCGTCCCCTTCTTGCTGCGCGCACTGAGCGCGGTTCAAATAATCCAAGGAGCGTTTCGCAGAACGCGTACCTTCAGTGTTTAACTCGTCATTCCCAAACACCGAAAACGCCTCCTTCCTAAGGCAAGCGGCGCATTGCCGCCCGAAAAACTTACCACTCAACTATATGCCAATTACGCTTCTTCGCGTAGCGTTCCAGCGCAGGACCGGGAGAAACAGCAATCGGATGCTGCGAGAACTCAAGAAGCGGAATATCGGAATAATGATCCGCATAAGCGCATGTCAAATCCCAATTTCCTTTTCCGAACAATTCGTTACCGAACTTCTTTACGCGGCGCACCTTCTCTTCGCCCTCAACAGCACGGCCCTGCACCTTGCGCGTGTAGCAGCCGTTCTCGTCAACCGCCATGCGCACGGAAATCTGACGCGAGAACGCATGTTTTTCCATCGCACGCAAGATAATAGGCTCAAACGTTGCCGAAATGACCACCACGGTATCGCCCTGCTCCGCATGCCGACGCATGGCCTCGTCCGCCTGAGGGCGGTACAGCGGTTCAATCTGCTCGTCATAAAACTCATGCAGAAACGCATCGACCTGTTCTTTGGGCATACCCTCAAACGCGGAAAACACCAAGCCACGCGCCCATTCTTCGCTTTGAGGAAGATGCCACGCATACGCAATGCCCCAAGCTGCAAGACGCAAAAGAATGGTGGGGCGCAGCATCTTGCGCGCAGAAAGATACTTCACCAGCGCAACGGGAGAATTCCCCGAAATGCTGGTGCCATCGAAGTCGAAAACTACCACGCGACCTTTTTCCTGCGCTGTCTTATCCTGCTGTTTTTCCATATTTCAAGCCCTTTAGGGCAAGATCCTTTCTTTCAATGCGAAGGCACAAGCGCAAAGATGCGACCCCCGCAACCTGCTCTGCAAGCGCGGGCCCACGCATCGCGCGAAAAACGCATGCACCAACAACTTGCCTATTTTAGCAAATGCAATGCGTCGCTAGTCCTTCTCAACGGTATCATCGCAACTCGCAAACTGCGAATTGTACAAATCAGCATAGAACCCGTTCTGCGCAAGAAGCTGCTTATGAGTACCCTGCTCGATAATATCACCATTGTTGATGACTAATATCAAATCTGCGTTACGAATGGTTGACAAGCGGTGAGCAATCACAAAACTCGTGCGACCCTCCATGAGCGCATCCATAGCGCGCTGAATGTGCTCTTCGGTACGCGTGTCCACTGAACTTGTTGCTTCATCCAGAATCAGGATGTCGCGGTTCGCCAAAATCGCACGCGCAATGGTCAAAAGCTGCCGCTGACCTTGGCTGATGTTGCTGGCGTCCTCGTTGATCACAAAGTCGTACCCACCGGGAAGCGTCTGGATGAAGTGATGCGCGCAGCCCGCCTTTGCCGCCGCTTTTACTTCTTCATTGGTCGCGTCAAGGCGCCCGTAGCGGATGTTTTCGCGAATCGTGCCGTTGAACAACCACGTATCCTGCAAAACCATGCCGAAGCGCGCGCGAATATCGGCGCGGCTGAATTCGCGCACATCGCGACCGTTGATGCGAATAGCGCCATCGTTGACATCGTAGAAACGCATGAGCAACTTGACCAGCGTTGTCTTACCCGCACCCGTTGGTCCCACCAAGGCGACCATCTGGCCTTTTTGCACAACCGTAGAGAAGTCGTTGATAACGATCTTGTCCGGATCGTAGCCAAATTTCACATGATCAAACTCAATGCTGCCATCGTTTTTCTCGGGCGTTTCTGGATAAAGATCAAGCGACTCTTCTTCCTGGTCCAAAAACTCAAAAATGCGCTCGGCGGAAGCAACGAGCTGCTGGATGATGTTGCTGATTTGCGTCAGCTGCGAAAGCGGCTGCGTGAAGTTTTTCACATACTGGATGAACGCCTGGATATCACCCACCGTAATAATGCCCTGAACAGCGAATACGCTTCCCAGAATAGCCACTACAACGTAGCCTAAGTTGCCTATGAAGTCCATGACGGGCTTCATGAAGCTCGAAAGGTACATGGCGCGCCACGCGGCCTCATAAAGGCGCGTGTTCGCATCCTCGAAGCTCGCGACCGTGCTTTCTTGCCTGTTATATGCTTTCACCAGGGCATGGCCGGAAATCGCCTCTTCCACCACGCCGTTTACCTCGCCCAAAAGGCGTTGCTGCGCAAGGAAGTGCTTCTGCGAAAGCTTCACGAACACGAAAATGAGCACCGCAGAAATGGGCAGCAAAACTAACGTCACCAGCGTCATAAGCGGGTTGATAGTAAGCATCATGACCACGACGCCAATAATCGTGGCGCACGATGTGATCATCTGCGTAAGGCTTTGATTCAGGCTTTGACCCAGCGTATCAACATCGTTGGTGATGCGCGAAAGTGTATCGCCCACGGAGTTCTTGTCGAAGAACCCGAACGGCATCCTGTTGATTTTCTCGGCGATATCCTGGCGCAGCTTGAAGCACATGCGCTGCGACACGCCCGACATAATCCAGCTTTGCACAAATGAGCAAATCGAAGAGAGCACGTAAAGCCCAAGCGTGGCAAGAAGAATGCCCGCAATGATATCGAAATCAATGCCGCCCGTGCCATTCACTTTCGCAACAAGGCCGTTGAAGAGCTCGGTTGTAGCCTGCGAGAGCACTTTCGGGCCAATGATGTTGAACACGGTGCTTCCCAGGGCAAACAGCACGACGAAAACAAGCGCAACCTTATATATGCCCAGATAGGCGATGAATTTCTTCAGCGTTCCCTTGAAGTCCTTCGCTTTTTCCACAGGACCCATAGCGCCCGGATGGTGTCTCATGCCACCCCTGCGCTTTCCTTCAGGCATCGGCGTCATTGGACATCACCCCCTTTCGCCAGCTCCTCTTCCGAAAGCTGCGACAGCGCTATCTCACGATACGTCTCGCACCCCTCAAGCAGCTGTTCGTGCGTGCCTTGTCCCACAACGCGCCCCTCGTCAAGCACGATAATCGTATCGGCGTTCATGATGGTAGAAATGCGTTGCGCAACGATGATGACCGTCCTACCCGCAAGCTGCGTTTGCAAATCGTGGCGCAGTTTCGCATCGGTTTTATAGTCAAGCGCAGAGAAGCTGTCATCGAAAAAGTACGCGCGGGCATTAGTTGCCAAAGCACGCGCAATAGCCAAACGTTGACGTTGGCCGCCTGATACGTTCGTGCCGCCCTGCGCGATAGGCTCAAGCACCCCTTCGGGCTTATCTGCCACAAAATCGGCCGCTTGCGCGATAGAGAGTGCTTGATCGCGGCGCGCGGGAGTCAGATTGTCAACGCCGTAACCCACATTCGACTCAATCGTACCTGAGAAAAGAAACGCTTTCTGCGGAACGTACCCAAACGAGGAACGCAGCGCTTTCTGCGAAAGATGGCGAATGTCGATTCCATCCAGCTCAATTGAACCTTCGTTCACGTCGTAGAAGCGTTCGATAAGACGGATAATAGTTGACTTGCCCGAACCCGTCGAACCGATAATCGCCGTTGTCTTGCCAGCCGGAGCACAAAACGACACATGATCAAGCACGTTTTCGCAGCCATCTGCATAGCGGAAACACACGTCGTTGAAGCGAATCTCAGCGCCTTTAACGGCCTCTTCTACACTCTTCGCGGCACTGTTGCCCCGAGCGGCTTCAAAGTCGGAACGAGCCCCTTCCGCGCTCGCCGCGCCTTCCGTGCCCTTGTCCACGCCAGCAGCCTCGAACAGCTGCGCGTCGTAGACTTCCAGGGCATCTTGAATGCTTGAAGCGGTATTGATGACCTCGTCCACGCGTTGCGCTGCCACGTTCGCACGCGGAAATACAACGGCAATAACGCCAATCATCAAAAAGCTCATCACGATAATCATGGAATACGTGATGAACGCAATCAAATCACCCGTTTGCACCGTGCCCAAGTCAACATAATGTCCGCCGACCCATACGATGGCAACCGATACTAAGTTCATGACAAGCATCATCGTGGGCAGCAAAAACGCCATAGCGCGGTTCGTAAAAAGCTGCGTTCCCATCAAGTTGCTGTTTGCCGTCTGAAAACGCTCCAACTCGAAGTCTTCTCTGCCGAATGCGCGAATAACGGGCAAGCCCGTAAGAATCTCGCGTGAAACTTCATTCACTTTATCAATAAGCGTTTGCATCTTTTTGAACTTGGGCATGGTAACCGCAAAAAGAATACCGATAACCAGGGCAATTGCAATAATGGCAAGCCCAATAATCCAGCTCATGGACACATTCGTTTGCGCCACCATAATGATAGCGCCCGTGCTGATGACCACGGTATACACCACCATGCGCTGCGCCATCATGCAGACCATCTGAATCTGCTGAATGTCGTTCGTGCCGCGCGTGATAAGCGATGCAGCAGAGAATTTATCCACTTCAGCATCGGAAAAATCAACAACGCGCTTGAAGAAGCGGCTACGCAGGTCGCGACCGATTTTTGTGGCATTACGGCAGCAGAAGAAGTTCATGATGCAGTGGACGATAAGCGCAATGGCGGCAAGCGCAATCATGATTTTACCCACATGAAGCAGGTAATCCATTTGGATATCCGCGGTGCTTACCCCGCAGGCATCGTATTCTGCTTTCGCGGCAAGGGTAGCCTGCTGGGAAAGCAGACTATCGTTATCTAATCCCGCAGAGGAAAGTACCTGATCAAGACCTTGCTCGATATCAGCCTTCGTTACACGCCCCGCCTCATACGCTTGACGCAGAGCGGCAATATCGAAATCGGGCATCGACTGGGAATAATAAGAGCAAACCAAAGGAAGCGAGATTGCATCGTCGAGCACCGAACGATACGCTTTCCCTTCAGCATTCAACCCGTAATAACCTGCATCGACATCAAAATCGTAAGAAGCCCGTATCGTTACTTCATCATCGGCCGGGGCAAGCATGGTAACAACATCATACGTATCGGCAGAGAGCACTTCAGGAGATGGGTTTTCAATACCGCTTTGTTGAATACCGACGTCAACAATGTTCGAAGTATACTTAGGAAGAGCCAGCTCGCAGCATGCCTGCACCACAAAGCACAGGACAACAATCAAAAACGCCGCCTTGTGCTCCATCAAATATCGGTATATGCGCATATTCACATCCTTCTTTTTTAACCGATATATTGTAACGCCGTGCGTTCCCGGGAAGAAAATACGCTCTGCCTTGTTGCCAAGTTGCCACTTATCGTGCCGCAGGTCGAGAGGGCAAACTAAAGTGGAAAGCGGTGTACATAATGGGTGAAAAAAAGAAAAACCCGGCGAACCGGGCAGCATTCATAGAATGGCGGGATGTACGGGACTCGAACCCGCGACCTCTGGCGTGACAGGCCAGCGCTCTAACCAACTGAGCTAACACCCCATTTGTCAAAAAAAGCCCGAACAATCGGGTTTTTCATGGGAGCTGGAATGGCGGGATGTACGGGACTCGAACCCGCGACCTCTGGCGTGACAGGCCAGCGCTCTAACCAACTGAGCTAACACCCCAGCACTTTTCAGCAGTGGATATATTACGGGTTTCCACGCATCCATGCAAGCATTTTTTTGAACTTTTTTGAAAAGCAGGATGAAACGAAGGCGAAAGTTAATTTGCAAGTTCATCCGAACACTTGCGTTTTGTTCTCGAACTGACCCGAACGCGTTCGGATGAGTCCGA
>CAKTVK010000048.1 GCA_934623455.1 uncultured Eggerthellaceae bacterium
ACCGTGTGTTCCTATTTTTTTCGATGACCACCTGATTTGCAAAACAGTTAAATAACGGTACACCTATCCGGGCGTATCATTTCTCACCCTTTGAAAACAATAAAAGTCAACTCTGTTTTCCCATAAAACTTACCGCTACACTGTCGAAAAGTGGAAACACTTCTCTTGATGGTTGGTAACTTGATCGGTCGGCCGATCGCCTCCGCCACAGATGGAGGTTAGGCCGCCAAGAAAGGCAGGTGGTCACAATGGCAGCTCCCGAAACCGAGCATGTCCGCAACGTCGCCCTGGTCGGGCAGGACGGCGCGGGCAAAACATCGCTGGCGGAAGCCATGCTGTTCGTGTCTGGACGCACTTCTCGCATGGGAACCACGCACGACGGAAAATCCAATCTTGACGTAGATCCCGAAGAAATTAAACGCCGATTCACCATTGCCACTTCCCTTGCTCCGGTTAATTACCGCGACTACAAAATCAATGTTCTTGACACTTCCGGACAACCCGATTTCATTGGCGAGGCGCTGCTCTCCATGCAGGTATGCGAGACGGCGCTTTTTGTTTTCGATGCCGTAGCCGGTCCGCAGCCCATGAGCACGCGTCTGTGGAAAGAAGCAGACAACATGCGCCTTTCCCGCGCCGTGTTCATCAACCACATTGACTGCGAGAACGCAAACTTCAACGCCGCCATGGCAACGCTTCACGCGCGCTTCGGCTCTCGCCTGGGCGCCGTGACCATCCCCATTGGCGAAGGACCCGACTTCAAGGGCGTTGTTGACGTGCTGCGCATGAAGGCACGCTACTTCACCGACAGCGATGAAGAGCTGGTTGAAGACATTCCCGCCGATTACCTGGATGCCGCGGAGACCGCACGCGAAAAGCTGTGCGACCTGGTTGCCGAAGCCGACGAAGACCTTATGATGAAGTACCTTGACGGCGAAGAGCAACTGACGCAAGAAGAGCTGGAAAGCCTGTTCGATAAAGCCATCCTTCAAGAGCTGTTCATTCCTGTTTTCGTTGGATCCACCCTGATCAAGCAAGGTGTTAAGGGTCTTATCGAAGACATTTGCACGTACTTCCCCAGCCCCACCGCCCACGGCAGGTTTCGCTTGGCAAGTGGCGAAACTATTCGCGTGAGCGAAGAGAAGCGCCCCGCCGCCTATGTTTTCAAGACGCTGCTTGACCCCTACGCGGGCCGTTTGAGCTTCCTGAAAGTTATTGCCGGCATGCTTGAACCGGGCATGGAGCTGCTCAATAGCCGCAACGGCAAGAAAGAGCGCTTGGGCCACTTGTACCTGATGATGGGCAAGGAAACGAAAGACGTCAAGCGCGCGAAGGCGGGCGACATCATTGTTGTTCCCAAGCTGGGCGAAACCATCACGGGCGACACGCTTTCGCAGACCGGCGAAATTTCTGTCGAAATGGCACCGATGCCCGTTCCGTACTACCCTGTGGTCATTGAGGCCGACGACAAGAAGAACGAAGACAAACTGGGCACATTCCTTTCCCGCGCGGCGGAAAACGATCCCACGCTTATCATCGATCGCAACGAAGAAACGCGCCAGAGCGTGGTGCGCTGCATGGGCGATACCATGGCCGCGCTGTTGATTTCGCGCCTGCAGTCGCAGGTGGGCATTGGCGTTCACACCGTACCCGTGCGCATTCCCTATCGCGAAACCATCCGCAAAACGGCAGAAGCGCAAGGCCGCCACAAGAAGCAAACCGGCGGTTCCGGCCAGTTCGGCGACTGCTGGCTGCGCCTTGAGCCCAATCCCGGCATGGGTTACGAGTTCGTGGATGACATCCACGGCGGCGCTATTCCCAACGGCTTGATTCCTGCCGTTGACAAGGGCGTGCAAGAAACCATGGCTGCGGGCTACTTGGCAGGATATCCCCTGGTAGACATCAAGTGCACCTGCTACGACGGCAGCTACCATTCCGTTGACTCCAACGAAATGGCGTTCCGCACCGCAGCGCGCATTGGCTTCCACGCCGCGTGCGAAAAGGCGAACCCGGTGATTCTTGAGCCCATCGCCGAGATTTCCGTGAACACGCCTGAAGAGTTCGCGGGCGCCATTATGAGCGACATTTCCACGCGCCGCGGCCGCATTATCGGCACCGACTCCAACGATGACGGCGACACCATCATCATCGCGCGTGTTCCGTACGCAAGCGTTATTACGTACACGAAGGACCTGCGCTCCATCACGCGTGGCTGCGGCACGTACACGTTGGAAATGAAAGATTATGAGCAGGCACCTGTTGACGTACAGGCAAAACTGATTGAAGCTTATAAGGAATCGAAAGCTTAAGCGAAACTCGGCCGTTTAAGCGCAACGCATAGAAAGGAAACGATTATGGGAAAGAAAGCAGATGAGGCGCTGGAGATAACTCTTGAGGAGCTGCCCAACTACCTGCGCGCCAACCACTCCGCCTACATGGAAATTGGAGAAGAGCTCCTCTATTTGACCGACGCCAACGATATTTATTGGCGTGCGCAAGACACCAAAACCTTGAACGAGAAGGGTCACTACGTTGACTGTTCTCCCCTTGTTCCCACCGTTTCGGAGTTCATGGACCTGCCCATTTGGAAGGGTGGCGCCATCCGCGGATTGTTCGGCGCGGCGACATTCTATGCATCGGTGAAGGAATAACTTCGCATGAGGAACCTACTTGATTGGGAAGTTGTAGATGATTCCCCCATCAAGCGTTGAGCGAGCGGGGGCTTCGGCATGATGTCGGAGCCCCTTTTCTATGTCTGCGACGCTGCGCGTCCGCGAAAACGCGTGTCTACGAAGACGCCCCAAAAAAGGTTAAAAAGACCCCGTCACTTTTTCACTTGCGCGGTTTTGGCGATGAGTTTTTGATAGATGCGGTCGCGAATCCATGGCTCGGTGGAAAGCGAGCAAGCTTCATTGATAGGGACCCACTTTACGCCGCTGTTCTCATCAGGCTTTATGCGCAAATCGTTCACAGCAGGATTAGCCTGCGCCAAATATGTCACGTTCAAGTGCAAATGCGAGCTCACATACACACCACGCTTCTCGTGCCCCGCAACCGTAAGCACCTCAACCGAGAAAACCCGGCCGTCAAGCAGCAACTTCGCATCCGCCACGCCCGTCTCTTCTTGAAGCTCGCGCAACGCCACTGCAGCAAGATCTGCTTCGCCATCGGCATGCCCGCCAATCCACGACCAGGAGTTATAGATGTTGTGGTAGACCATGAGCGTTTGTGTGAACGTGGGGTCAACCACCCAAATCGAACACGCCATATGGGCTTGCGCGCCGCGATCAAACACGTTGGGAACATCGCGAAGGGCACGCAGGATAACCTCTTTATCAACCGCTTCCTGCTCATTTGCCGGAGTAAACGTCTGAATACTCTCGTAGAGTTGCTGCCGTTTTTCCGCAAATGTTCCCATGATGCTTCCCTTCGCTTTTCTTGCCCTGCCCCGTTGCCGGCAATGTTGTCAAATTACCCCACCTTTTGTCAACAAGAAACGGGACACAAGGCGCAGAACTCGGCAATAAATGAGACACCAGGCAATGGGCGCAACGTCACGGCTCTGCCACAATGGCAGCATGAAGAACTCTGCACGACCCTTTGCGTTTATGAGGAGGCATATCATGACGATCTGCGCAAACACCACAAACACAGGCACCATAACCACGGGAAAGAACCTCAAGAAGCTCACGCTGCTGCACTCGAACGACCTTCACGGCGACTTTCTGGCCGAAGAGATTGACAAAAAGCTGGTGGGAGGCGTTTCGTATCTTTCCGGCTATCTGGACAAAGTGCGCACCGAAGAGAAGAACGTCATTTACGCCATTGCCGGCGATATGTTCCGCGGGTCGGTCATTGACAGCGAATTCAAGGGCATCAGCACCATTGAAATCATGAACCTGCTGGGTCCCGATGTGGCGACCATCGGCAATCACGAAATCGATTATGGCGTGTCCCACCTGCTGTTTTTGGAAAAATGCTCTACGTTTCCCATTGTAAATGCGAACTTGCACATCTCCACGAACGGACGTCGCTTGTTCATGCCCGAAACCATCATTGAAATCGATGGCATGAAAATCCTGTTCATCGGCATCATCACCGAAGAAGTGCTGGCTGCGGCAAAATCTGACACCATGGTAGGAACGTTTTTGGACATCGAAGAGGCTGCCGTTGACGTGGGTCGCATTTGCAACGCCTATAACGCCACCGACATCGACTTTACCGTGCTGCTCACGCATATCGGCTTTGAGGAAGACCAGCGCCTGGCGGCTGAACTTGACCCGCTGTGGGGCGTTGACGTGATTATTGGCGGACACAGCCACACGTTCATGGACGAACCGTGCATCATCAACGGCATTCCCATTGTGCAAGCAGGTACCGGCACCGATCAAATTGGCCGTTTCGACATTACGATTGACACCGACAACAACTGCATTGACACGTTCACCTGGCAATCTATTCCCATTTGCAGCGAAACCTGCCCGCGCGATGAAGTGCTTGAGGAGCTGATTTTGTCGTACAAGGATCGAACCGATCAGAAGTACGGCCGCGTGATCACGCGCTTCAAGTGCCGCCTTACCCACCCCAGCCGCACGCAGGAAACGGCGCTGGGCAACCTGGTGGCCGACGCCTTCCGCGAAAGCCTGGGCGTGGACATCATGTTTGCGGGGTCGGGCTCCATCCGCAACGAGCAAGCGGGACCCATTGTGACATTTGGCGACTTGAACGAGCTCTTCCCCTATGACGACGCCATTTATCAGATTAGCGTGACGGGCGCGCAGGTGCGTCGCATGCTGCAGCACATGCTGCGCGACGAGGCATGGACGGGACACACGGAGTTCTACCAGCTTTCGAAGGGTATGAGGGTCACGTACAACCGTACCACGCGCGAGATCGAAAAGCTCAATTTCAAGGGCAAACCCATTGATGAGCAGGCAATTTACACCGTTGGCGTGCAGGCGTACCACTACACGAACCTGAAGGATTTCCTGGACGTAACGCCCGAGGAATGCGAAGCGAACGCGCCAATTCGCACGCTGTGCACATCTGCGCGCGACGTGCTGGAGGAATTCCTGATCAGCCATAGCAACCTTAAGCGCAGCGTTGAAGGTCGCCTGGTGCTGAAGGATTAATGCGCTGCTCTTCCCTTTTGCTTGCAACGTTGCAAGCGGTATCGCAGGCGTCGCTGCTGGCGGCATGGGGTGCAGTGCGGCGCGCGGTGCAACGCGTGACAATGCGGGCCGCACGATGCGCGGGTGCCTGCGTGGCGCTGCGGGCGGTTTTACGAGAGGCGCTACGAGCAGCGCCGCGTGCCAAGGCGTGCGCTGCATGGGGCGCGGTGCGGATCGAGCGACACGTGTCAAACAGCACCAAAAACGGGAAAGCTGCCGCAACAAGCAGAAGAAAAAAGAACGCGAAAAACAGCTCTAACATGGGGTGCCTCCTTGTGTTACCTACATTTCAGGTAGGATTTCAGGTGAAGGGTTGCTTCGTTTTGTTTTCATGCATAATAGGCAAACAAGAAATCCCAGCTGTGTCAGTTTTTGGACAGCTGGGATTTTTTTGAACGACGCGTTGGAGCGGTATGCGCAAGCAACGGCAACAGGAGAAAGAGGCTATACAGGAAGCAGCCCGGAGCTGCACAGCCGCTAGCCCCGGAGTTCGCGGCGACGGACCGCGATGCTAATGCAAGAGGAAGAGTAGCCGTACACGCGCAACCCTGGAATTTGCGCAGTTTACCTTTGTCACGAAAAAGTGACGGATAAGCATGCGCAACATCCAACTCTCCCATAATCCCTATAATGGCGGTGGAAAAAACATGCGAAGAGACAAGTAGGGATGCATCGGCAGCGCGGGTACAAAAGCGAATCCGACACAAGCGCAAAAGAGAGGCCGTCGCAAGTGCAAAAGCACCAGCGTTTCCGCAGCTTGAACGCAAGAGAAGAGATAGGAGCACGTATGATTCGCCAGATTATCCACATTGACCAAGATCTTTGCAACGGTTGCGGCGCATGTGCAAGCGCTTGCCACGAGGGCGCCATTGGCATGGTCAACGGAAAAGCCCAGCTGCTGCGCGACGACTACTGCGACGGTCTGGGCGACTGCCTTCCCGCCTGTCCCACCGGAGCTATCACGTTCGAGCAACGCGAAGCAGCCGACTACGATGCCGCCGCCGTAAAGGCGAACCAGCAAGCACGAACGGCAACCTTAGCTGCAGGCGCCACGAACGAAACCGCCGCAACCAGCGCAGCGGGTGCGGACCCTTCCCCTGCTGCGAGCGTATCCGTTGCTTCCCAGCTTCACAACTGGCCCATCCAGATAAAACTTGCGCCCGTGAACGCGCCCGTCTTTGCCGATGCGGACCTGCTGATTGCCGCTGACTGCACCGCCTACGCTTATGCAAATTTCCACCAGGATTTCATGGCGGGCAAAACGGTGCTCATGGGCTGCCCCAAGCTCGATGCAGTGAATTACGCCGACAAGCTCACGCAGATCTTCGCTATGAACAGCATCAAAAGCATCACGCTCACCCGCATGGAAGTGCCGTGCTGCGGCGGCATGAAGTTCGCCATCAAGCAGGCAATCGAGGCGTGCGGCAAAAACATTGCGCTGAATGTTGTCACCGTTTCGATTTCAGGCGATATTCTGGAATAAACGCACGCAAAGGTTGGCGAAGCGTTGCAGCCACGCGACCACAAAGGCTGCAACATTGCACGCTAAAACCGGGAAGAAAGAAGGACGCTATGGTATTGCAAGGATGCCAGGGGAAAGCGGATATCACCGTTGAGGAACGCACGTGCCCGCAATGCGGCCACGAAATTGAGATTTTCTCCATCGATGCGGACGCCACGTGCGAAAACTGCGGATTCGTGATTTACAACGACTCGCTGAATTGCGTTCAGTGGTGCGCGTATGCTCGTCAGTGCGTGGGCGATGAGCGCTACGAGCAGCTTATGGCAATCGCGAAGTCGCAAAAAGAACGCAAACAGGCAGCTCAGGAAGCCGCCGCGCGCGAAGCTGCCGAACAGAGAGAAGCTGAGCAAGAATAAAAAACAGCACGAACGGAACCATGCCGACATGAATCAAGAAGAAACGAACGCAATGGACGCACAGGAAAATACAACACCAGCAGAGCAGAACCCCTTCGCCCGCACGCAATTGCTCTTGGGAGAAGCGGGCGTTGTCGCGTTGTCGCGCGCTCATGTTTGCGTGTTCGGTGTTGGCGGCGTAGGCGGATTCGCGGTTGAGGCGCTTGCGCGTGCCGGCGTGGGCGCTTTGACCATCGTGGATGCTGACACCGTTGACATCACGAATATCAACCGCCAGATCATTGCAACGCATGATACCGTGGGCCAAGCAAAAGTGCAGGTCATGGCGCAGCGCATCGCATCAATCAACCCCGCATGCCGTGTTACCGCGCGCCAATGCTTCTACCTTCCTGAAGCGCGCGATGAGTTCGACTTCGCGCAGTACGATTACGTGGTGGACGCCATTGACACGGTGACCGCGAAGATCGACCTGGTACTTGCGGCACGAGAAGCGAACACGCCCATCATCAGCGCCATGGGCGCAGGCAACAAGCTTGACCCTACACGCCTTGAGGTTGCTGACCTTTGCGACACCTCTGTTTGCCGCCTGGCGAAAGTCATGCGCAAGGAGCTGCGCGCTCGCGGCGTTGAGCACCTGAAGTGCGTCTACTCGAAGGAAAAGCCGCACAAACCCAGCGCACAGGAACTTGCCGCCGCAGGCTTTTCCTCCGATCAGAAAACGCCTCCCGGATCGGTGTCATTCGTACCAAGCGTTGCCGGCCTTATCATTGCCGCCGAAGTGATAAAAGACCTGGCCGGAGGCTGCTAGACAGGCATGATTTTTCCCGCTTTCACTCCGCCGCCGATGCCCCTTTCCCGCTTTCGCGTAGTCGTGTCTCGCGTGAGCCGCCGCCGCGTGGATGCCCGTGCCCGGGCATGAAAAAAGGCGCCCCGGTCCGGGATGCGCCTTGATTCCATGGTCTCGGGCAGTTTACCGCCATGCCCGGGGCATAAGAAAACCCGCCGAAGCGGGTTTAATGACCTACAAATAAAACGACTGAAGAAAAGATATGGTTTCTAGGCACGCATCCCCGTACTCGTTTATGCCGTCGTCGTTTTCTCTTCCTTCTTCAAGAAGCATATCTTTGACCTTCCGATTGATACGTCTCAGTTCGTCTTTGTGCAGGCTCGAATAGTATTCGATGGAATCAGGAAGTCCGAGGCTTGTTAAAACGAGAGCCACAGAACTCGTCATAGATTCATTATCTGTCATACTCATCTCCATCCTCCCTTATCTATGAGGCGACTGCTTCGTTTGTTTCAGGATTCACAACAACAGTGCCTGTTGGTCCACAACGCTTCGCGCGCGGCCTCTTGGTATCACGCGTCCGGGAAGGACGACCCTGAACCATCTTTATCCCTATTGGCTCCTATTCGATTCAACGAACTCGTTCAGTTTTTCAACCATGTCGTAATAATCGGCATCATGCTTGCTTTCTAGAAATTCAGCCATCTTTTCGTAATACCCGTTCTTCACGACAATAGAAATAGCGTTGTTGAATGTGTCTCTTTCGATTCCGGGTGCCCAGTCAATCAGACGAGCAATATGTGCGCACTTTTAACGTAAGCAACAGTGTTATCGCCAACCGCCATCAATTGTCACCTTCCACATTGAATCGCAGCTAAACCGCTCTCTTACTCGTACACAATACAGGTAATCGCCGCATGGGTACAACACAAATTCATGCCCAGACAACCTTGAATCGAAATACCGTAGCAGGTCGTCCGAGCTCGCGCAAAGTGCGTCGCTGGACGCAAAAAGCAACGAGGCCGTTTCGCCTTTCGCAAAATCGGCCCGTTTCACCCGATTCGGAAGTATGTTGTTGGAAAACTGGGGTTAAATTCGAAGTTGAGGCTAGTTGGAAGTAGGTAGTAGCGAGAAATTGATTGGGGAATCAGAATATGCTCTGTTTGGAAATAGTTATGAACTGGGGTTTTTCTGAACTAGGTTTCGCGCGGAGCGTACGTACGTCACAAATAGCCCCAATTCGCGCCCTTGCCCTACTTCCAACCTGCACTTCGAATTCGGGAGCCATTTTTCAACAACTTGGACGAAATTGGAGTCGGCGCCGCCTGCGGTAACGCCATCGGCAAGAGCGGCGGCAATGAAAGCGGCGGACGCCGTCGAGCTCAACGACCTAGCGAAGTTCGTCGGAGCTAGCTGGGAATCTCTCACATGAGCAAGGGAGCTGCAGCCACTGCAGGAAATCGAGACGGATGATGACAACGAAGTGTGGATGGACTGTGAGGGCGATAAAGCTGATCTTTAAGGCGACAGGAGCATTCTGCAAGTGGCTCATCAAGGCTGTGTTCAGGTTCATGTAACGATATCCGCTCTAAGTAGCAGAAGGGCTTTGGTTTAACGTCCTAAGAGCTTGCCAAAAAATGACTTCCGAGATGGCTTTGCATAGATTTCGGGTTCACTATCGGCACTCTGTTTATCGAACAACGATTCGGCGAGTACGCCGCACATATCAGTCAGAGCGTTCTCGAAACCCCTAGTGTTGTCGGTACATCCGGAGAGATAGTGACAGTACTCGTGGAGCAACGTGCCTAAAAAGTCATTTCTGGAATCCAATGCGCTTCGCTTGACGATAATCGCTTGCTCTTGTGGCGACCAAAGCCCGGAAGCCTTGGGTCCTCGAGCGTCTTCGCTCATCATCGTCTCAGAAACAAGACATCTCGGCATCGGTTTACCGAACCGTTTTTTTACAAGCTCATCGACCTGTGCGATATCGTTCCAAACTTCGCGTTCGACAGAGGATAGTTGCATCGGGTCGATGAATTCAAACTCGAACGAGTTCTTGTACTCCTCCTCGACGTCTTCCATCGTGGAGATGAAATCAAAGGCTTTCTCTTTCGCGCTCCTGGGGATGATGGTTACCTCACGGCCTTGATTTTGAATTTTTTCTACCTGAACTGCCGTGAGTTGGTTACGCTCTTCCTGCGTCATAAATACATGGTGGTCGTCGTTGGATTTATTAAGATGTTCCGCGGCCTTCGCGCAGATATCGCTCCACCCTGCTTCTGCACACCTACCGCTGGCTTCCTTCGTGAGATCGGCGGCGATATCGTCCCAAACCTCATCAGATTCGCAGCTGAGCAAGATCTTCTTGATGGAACCAGTATACGCAGTCCTGCCTACAGCGTTTCGCTCGCGATTTAAATTCTTTCTCAGCTTCGAGTCGAGCTTTGTGATGTTGTAAGAGAACTTGAGGCTCTCGTCTTCAGCTATTCGAAGGCCGTTGACGTAGACGTATGTTGGTCCGTTGTCAGAGGCGATGATATCGCCGCAGTCTCCACTGTAGAGAGATACAGCTCCGTTAAACCGAAGAAACATCTCTTTCGCTTCGAGCACGTCTTGCTGAGAAACGTTTTCGATGCGAACGAGGGTTCCTGTGGAATCAGGCTGTGTCGAATCTTGTATCACTGCATGAAGGGTGGGGATGTCAAACCCGTGTTTGTTCATCTTCTCGAGGGTCATATGCATATGACACGAATCGATTGTCACAGACGCCCCGTGTTCATACAGCACCGCAAGCGCATCTTTCAAACCGACGCCAAAGCGACCGATAACTCCACTTGCCTCGGCCTTTTCTATGGACTCATTTTGGGTGAGATGGGAAACCTCGAGACCTCGGCCATAGTCTCTGATAAGGCACATCCGCTTTTGGCTATTGTACTCGACTTCGGGCTGCGCGCATTTGCTCAGGACCGTTTCATCGATAGCGTTTGCAATGAACTCGCGGATTGCGTCTTTGACACACCAGTGGGACAACACATCCTCAATGTTGAGGTCAAACGATTGGGTTTTTTCGTTCTTCGGCATACTGTTTCCCCTTCTTAAGTAAGGCGACCTCGCTTTGCCGCAAGCCTCTCGTAGGCCTTCCACCAGTTTGTAGAGCGTATGGCGGTCGGGGTAGCCCAGCTCCCAAGTGACGGCGGCGTAGCTGTGGTCGTACTTGATGAACAGCTCTATGGCCTTCCAGCGCTGCTCGATGCTGAACATGCGATATCCTTCCGGATTCGTTTGGTCCAGGATTTCCACCGCGGTCCCGCTTTTTTGCTCAGATACCCTACATTATCAGTACAGTACAGACTCATTGAGACTCTCAGACAAATCGAAACCTCCTGACCTGTAATCACCGGAAAGATCACCGTCGTCCATAAGGCCCTCAGGTGACTCAACTTCCGCGCCCTTGTCGTCCTGATCCTCAATAATTTCTGTTGTTGGGTTTATTCCGCCTGTTTTTTCAGTCATGAGTCGATTGAACTCGCCTATGACATCGCTGGCAGTGGCATTCTTGTTGGATGTGACGTAATCAAACATCTCCTCGAAACAACCGTTCTTGACGATGAGTATCGGAAACTTTCTGTAGAAGTAATCATCTCCGCCTGCGATGGAATCCATCTCAACGCCCAAATCGGCGCATCTTCCTGCGAACATCGCTACTTCCCCAGTAACTTCCATGAATAGGCGCCTTCCATAGAAACTCGTATTCATCAAATTCGAACACCCTCACGCAGAATACGGCATCCCCGCATGGGAACAAATCGTATTCGCGGCCGATAAGCCGAGAATGAAAGACATTGTTCAGTTCGTGGTTAAGAATAACCGCATCATGCTCCGTGACAATCCAGTCAAGGCTTATATCGGCATCATAGCATGAAAGAGCCTCTATGATGCGCTTTACCCAGAATTCGCTCGAACGCTTGGCGTCATCCGATGTATATTCCATGATTGCCTTTACGGCATCATCGCGTTGGGTGCCGGTTTCCAACATCAATGAATCAACGCTGCCTCTAGCCAATACTTCATCGATTACCGTCACGGACTTCCATCTATCGTGAAAATACTTATCCGTGTAGTACTCCACTTCAAACTGGCCTTTTATTCCCAAAATAGCTGCGCATTTGCATCCAGGATGCGCCCTTGCCGTTTCAACGCTGTAGTAATGGTATCCTAGTCCGGCATTCCTCAGGCAAATGGAACATACGCTTGTGGGATTTGGCACGGGTCTATATTTCAGCTTGCTAGCTGTTCGCTTCCTCGACATTCTCCGCCATGGCGATGTTCGTCGCGGCCCCCACCTCCTTTTCGATGAACGATTCCAGCGCGTGTATGAACGCGTCAACGTCTCCTTCGTCGAACAGGCACTTCGCCGCGGACCTAACCCTGGCCCCAGCCGCCTCGTATGGGAACCGCTCGTGCGGCGCAGGCGCCAGTCCGACCATGGCTTCGAACATATCGTCGGCCTTGACCTGCGCGCATGCCGCATAGGCGTCTATCCTCCCGTAAACCTCTTCGGTTATCGCGTCCCTGAACACCAACCTCGCGTCCTCGCTCTCCGCGAGCATGAACCCGTTCGCCGCGGCGCGAACCAGGGCGCGCCCGCTCACGCGGTTGAGCGCTTCGACTTCGATGATCAGGCCGTCTGAGCTCGCGCGGAGGACGTCGCTGGACACAAAAAAGCAACGAGGCTGTTTCGCCTTCCGCAAAACCGACCTGCTTTGTCCGATTCGGGGGCATGTTGTTGAAAAACCGGGGTCAAATTCGAAGTTGAGGCAGGTTGGAAGTAGGTGGAAATGCGAAATGGATTAAGAATCAAAAGATGCTCTAGCTAGGAATAATCCTGAACTGGGATTTTAATGAACTCGATTTCGCGCAGACAGCACGGTCACCGGAGATCGCTCCAAATTGAACCCTTGACCTACTTCCAACCTTATACAACTTCGAATTTGGGAGCCATTTTTCAACAACATGGAAGAAATGGGAGTAGACACCGCCCACCGTAACGCCATTAGCAAAAGCGACGAGAAAGACTGCGACAATTAGAGCGGCACGGATACGCTGAAATACCAGGAATTGTTGACAAAAGGTGGGGTAATTTGACAACAAAAAGCGGGGCTAAAGGGTAAGGAACAGGCCCAAGGCTGCAGCGCCAAGCGCTACGGCATATGTCACGAAAAGATAGAGCGCCGCGTGGGTGCGTCCAGCAGCTAATGCCGATTGACCTGCACCGTTAATCTGCCCCGCGAAAAGACGCGCCGCATCAAGATTCACCGTGGACAACGTGGAAAACCCTCCGCAGAACCCTGCGAGCAGAAAAGCCTGGGCGCATCCTTGAACGCCAAGTCCTCCGAAAACGCCCGCAAGAAAACAAGCCGCCGCGTTCACGGAAAGCACCGCTATAGGAAGCCACGAGCAAACGACGTCGAAACGGGTCGGTGTCTGGTGCGCGGACTTCCGTTTCGCGATCAAAGAATCGATGGCATCAAGAGCATACGAACGGCATACCGCGCCACCTGCACCACCTAAACCAACGCACAGCGCTAAAAGCAAGCCGCTCACGGACGCTCACCTGCTTCCGAGAGAGAGGCACGCAACCCACTGGACGCAGCCGCATCTTGCGCTCGGGACGTTTCCCGCGCGCCAAAGATCCGCATGGCCGCAAGCGCTGCGCCAAACGACAAAACAAACGTCAGGGCAACATAAAGAAATGCGCCCAAATCGTTTCCAGAAGCAAGCAGTTCATCAGCATCAACGCATACCGCGCTCAGCGTGGTAAATGCGCCAAGGAACCCTCGATTAAGCACCTTCACGAGCGCCGGCGATAACAAATGCGCACGCTTACCAGCGCAAAAGACAACAACAATAAGAAATGAACCCAGCGTGTTCACCACAATCGTCGAAATAGGAAAACCATCCACCCGCGGCAGGGGCAGGCTCTGCATAAAGAAACGAAGGAGCGCGCCGCAAAAACCTGCAAGCGCCAGAACAAGGCAAAACTGACCGTTGCTGGACGCTTCCCATTGCGCAAGGACGCTTGAAAACCGCGGTTGCGAAGAGCCGTTGCACGCACTTTTGCTGCAAGAGCTCTGGCTGCAAGAACGCTGCCCGCGCGCGGTTTGGTCGCTTTGTTCCTGCATCGACATCTTCGTTTTTGCTTCCCTTCTTGAATCCTTCACGGTTTCCCGCTGCTTTTCCGCTACTTTTCCACGCGCCCTCACGGCCTCCTTCGCAAGCGCGCAGGATAGCACACCAGACACGATTACGTATTCTCCCTCTTTTTTGTTTCGCATCGCCCGTTTTTTGGCGAAAAGCAGATGAAGCGGCGCAAAACCTTTGTACAATGGCTATCGAAGTTTGCACACGGTGCTGGCGACTGCAAAACTTGCATCGTTTGGCAAGCAGCCAAGCAACGCACGATGGCTCACGACGATGCACGATGGCCCGAAAACGCACGGCAGTCGTCGCAGGCGCAACGACGCGACGGCGCAACGGTGCACGGCACGCCGCGCGCAACACGGAGCACACGAAAGGACCTTTGATGGCAACGGAGTTCTTCATTTCCGATATTCATGGCGAATACGACCAGTTCATAAGCAACTTGAAAGCCGCAAGCGCGCTGGCAAGTTCGGGCGGCTACGACAAGCTGCATGTTATTGGCGACGTATACGATCGCGGCCCCGCGCCCGATGCCGTGGTGGAGGCGCTCATGGACGAACCGAACCTTGATATCCAGTGGGGCAACCACGATATTGTGTGGATGGGCGCCAGCCTGGGTCAGCGCGGATGCGTGGCAAACGTAGTGCGCATTTGCGCGCGCTACAACAACTTGTCGCTTTTGGAGGAAACGTATGGCATTGATTTGAGCGCGCTGCGAGCCTTCGCGAACAACGTGTACGGCGAAGACCCCTGCACGCTGTTCATCCCGAAAGGCACAAGCGACTACCCCGCCGAGGTGCGCCACGAGATTGCGCGCATCCAGAAAGCAATCGCCATCATCCAATTCAAAGCTGAATACGTGCATAGCACCGAAAATCCCGATTTCGATTTGACCAGGAGAAACTTGCTGCATCATATCGATTTCAAGGCGGGAGATGTAGAGATCGAAGGGTCCCGCTACCCCATGCTGGACCTGAATTTCCCCACCATCGATCCCGCAGATCCGTACCGCATGACTGCCGAAGAAGAGAAAGTCATGGAAAGCCTGGTGGACGCATTCTTGAGCTCGAAGCGCCTGCAGCGCCACATTGCGCTGTTCCTTGATGCGGGCAGCCTGTACACCGTGGCAAATGGCGCGCTGCTGTTCCACGCTGCCGTGCCGCTGAACGCCGATGGCAGCTTAAAAGAAACGTCGCTGTTTGGGCGTCCGCTGAAAGGTCGCGCGCTGTTCGATGCCGTTGACGCG
>CAKTVK010000049.1 GCA_934623455.1 uncultured Eggerthellaceae bacterium
ATGCGGAACAGGTTGCGCTGACCGGTGTGCATAACGCCTTCGATGTAGTTGAACCAGGTATGGATGTTACGCTCGATAACAGACTCGAAGTCAGGCTGCATCTTCTCGCCGTACACCTTGATGTTCGTGATCAAAGGAAGGCGGATAAGCTCGGTGGCGTTCTCGTCTACATCGGGACCGTCGATGGTAACCTTGCCGTCTTCAACAGCGTCGGCATCGGCCATTTCCAGCAACTCAGCGGTGGGGTTGTGGTCGGAGTCGAATTCAACGTAGCAGTCCTTCTTACGCACGATTTCGCCTTCGAAAGCGGCTGCGAAGGAAACAGGCAGTTCAACAGCCTTAGCCTTAACCTTGATGTTGCGCATCTGCAGGGACTTTGCAACGGTGTTGCCATGATCCTCTTCGGATTCAAGCGCACCGGGAACCTGCAGGTCGCCCAAGGGGATGTCCACAATAACGGGGAAGCCCAATGCAATAGCGCCTGCACCAGCGGAAACAACAACGTTGTCGATAGCGCCGAACGTGTTGACGAAGGCAGGCACGCGCTCTTTGGTGTACTCAAGCAGTGCGGCCAGGTTGCCCGGCTCAACAGCGCCGAAGATCAGAGCAGCACGAATAGCAACGGTCACAACATGGGTAACAGCCGTTACGTCGTGGCCCAAAGGCACAATGCGGTACTCAACGCCCATCTTCACGCCTTCAGCGATAGCTTGGTCAATGACTTCGCCAACCAAGAAGGTCATCAGGCCCTTATCCTGGTAATCGCGGATGATGGAGGCAACGCTTGCAGCGTCATCGGCCTTGCCCAAAACAACGGCAACGCCCGGAATGTCGCCGGTAACCAGCGGCACGCCCAAAGAACGGATGACCGGGTCGGGAACAAAGCCAATGCCGGCTTCGTTTTCGTACGGAGTAGGATTGTTGACCCACTTCAAGGCCTCAATGATTTCTGCGCCAACAGCAGTTGCCAAGCCGGCGTTCAGAGCTGCGCCCAGGTCGGCTGCGTGCGTGTCCAGGCTCTTCATAACGTCAATGCAGGCACCCAGATCGCCCAGCTTCTGTACCTTTACGCCGGTAGCGGCATAGATGGTAGGCAGGAAGTATGCGGTGTCAGGGAAGGCGATGGCGGCATCTTCGCCATGTGCTTCGATTGCTGCGGCAACAGCGCCTTCGGTCAAATCGATTACGGCATCAGAACCGCCGTAAATCATGTCCATCAGCGCATTGCCGGTGCCCTCTGCAACTGCTTCTTCAGCTGCGGGCTCTGCTTCCACGGCCGCCTCTTCGGCGGCGGGAGCAACCTCTTGCTTTGCTTCGTCCTTGTCTTTCTTCAAGAAGTCAAAAAGTCCCATTTTTAATCCCCTTTGGTCTATTTTTTTGACATTTCCTATACACTCCAATGCGCCTGCCGCCGAAAACTGCGTTGAAACGTGCGTTTTCGGCGCGCGCGGCGCATCGTGAAGCTTATGTTGTTTGGCGAATAACGCCTGTACCGAGATTAAATCTCCAGGTAGGAGTCAGCGTACAGAGTGTTGTTCTTGATGATGTCGGCGGACTTGATGGTCTCCATCAGGCGCAGGTCGTTCGGGTTGACGATTGCGGAGGTCAGACCCTGCATCATAGCCATGGCAACCATAACGGAGTCCATGATCGGGCGGATGTGCTTCGGCATACCGTTGGAGTTGTTGGACAGACCACCAGTAGACTTCATGCCCATATCAGAAATCATCTTGATGAATTCCAGAATGTCCATCTGCTTGTCCTGCATGCCCTTGGTAACCAGGAACAGCGGGTCGAACCACATGTCTTCGGCAACGTCCATACCAGCTTCCATGCCGCGCTCCATCAGCGTCTGCATGTAGCCCATGCGCTCGTCGTTGTCGGAAGCAATGCCGTTGCCATTGCACAGTGCGATAACGATAGCATCGTTTGCAGCAGCCAGGTCAACATACTCAAGACGGCCAGCAGCGTCAGCGGAGTTGACGATCGGCTTACCCTTAGCGCGGTTGTAAACAGAGATACCAGCTTCGATAGCGGCCTTGTTGGCAGTGTCCAGAGCCAAAGGAACGTTGTCAAACTCGCCCTGAAGCAGCTGAACAGCCCACTTCATCAAATCTTCGCCGTCTTTTTCGGCAGGGCCGATGTTAACGTCGATGTAGGTTGCGCCAGCTTCCAGCTGCTGACGGCAGCGAGAAACAACCGGCTCGGGATCGCGTGCTTCGAAAGCGGCGCGAATGGAGGGCGCGGTTACGGAAATGCGCTCACCAATAACTACGAACTTACCCATGGATTTAGTCCCCTTTCTATAAAGATGGGCGGCGGGCATCTTACCCGTCGCCCATGGTTACCGTGTATAGTCTATCACTTACTGAGCGAACAATCGTGATTGCTGTAAGTTCTTTACGGTTTTGAAAGACTTGTAAATGCTACTGAAGTTCCTTCATAAACTTAACCAGTTCAACAGCCTCGTTCGGGGCGGTGATGATTTCCCACTCAGGCAGACGCTCTTCCAGTTCGCCCTTCAAAACGGCAACCTTGCCCGGGATGATGAGCTTGCGGCAAGAGATTGCATCTTCAATGCCGTTTTCCTGGATGAACTTCGTAATGGAGCCGGCAGAGAATTTGCCAGCAGCCCAAGAAGTCAGAACGGAGTAGCCACCAGCGTCGGTGATCATCAGGTTAACCGGTACACCGGAGCGCTCGAGTTCGGCGGAAACCAGGAAGTAGGTCAGCGCGAAGTCAACGGTAGCAACAACAGGAGAGGTTGCGTCGGCGCCGTTCAGCGGGTAAACCTTAGGCTCAACGGTCATCGGCTTCTGCGGGTCGGTGTACACGTTCTGGCGCATGCCGTACAGCGGCAGGGCCTCAGCGTAGCTCATGCCATCCATAACGATGATGGAGCCGTACTTGATGGTGAACAGAGAAGCCAAAGCCTCCTGCATGTGCATGTCGCCCGGGGCGATAGCGGCAACGTTCACGATGGAAGGATAACCGAAGGTGCGGTCGTTGCCCTTAATGGCAGCGCGGCGAATCAGAACGGCTTCCATGTAAGCTTCCTTGGCAGAAGCGGTGGAAACGTTGAGCACCAGGTTCTTGTTGCCCTTGCCTTCAAGCGCAGCAACGGTGTCGTACAGGCTGTCCAGGTCGTCGCCGAATACACCCAGAACCACGCCGAACTCGGTGGCCAGAGCGTTCATGTCGTCCAGGTTGTCAGCCTTAGCGCCATTCAGGATGGGCTTGCCAGCTGCGCAAACTTCCAAAGCAGCGCGAGCAGCATCGGGGCAGCAGCAGTTCAGGATCAGGGTGCGGCCAGTCTCGGCAGCCTTCTTCACCAGTTCTACGTAAGCATCCTTGTCGCCTTCGAACTGAAGGGTCAGGGTCTCAACGTACATACGCTCGGAAATACGATCGTAATCAACGTCTTTGATAGCAGCCCACTTCTCATCGAAGTTAGCAGCAGTCATAGCAACGGAGAACAGGTTGCGAGAAACGAACGTCTTCTCGTGACGATACAGAACGGTTTCGCCGCCCATGCTGTGCTCTTCGGCACCAGTACCAATTTTGATGGTCTTCATGGGAGGAGCAGTTGCCTCGGAAAGCTGAGCCAGAGCTTCAGCGGACATATGGGGGCATTTGTCCAGGCTAACAGCGCCCTGGGCAACCTTCATAGCGAACGCCATGCAAGTGGGGTTGCCGCATTCCTTGCAGTTAGTCTTAGGAGTCAATTTGAAGATATCAAGACCTTTGAGAGCCATGGTATACCTCCTACATCATAGCTGCAACGAAGCTGGAGATCGTTGCAACGGAATCGGGATGGCCAAGGATAACGGCATCGGAGCCTGCGCCCAAAACAGCAGCCGCAGTGCAGATTTCCATCTGGATGCCACGCTCTTCGCGAGCGCCCCACTCGGGAGCTTCGGACTCTTCGGTCAGAGCCTCTTTAACGCCCCAGCAGTCAGCAGCGCAAGGAGTGATGATAGGCACCTGCAGCTGAGCGTCGCTCTGGCCCAAAGCGGCAGCGCGAACGCGGTCGATGGTGGACAGCAGGTACTCAAAGCCGTAACCTACAGCAGCGGTACCCAGGTTCATCATGTAGCCGTTGGACTGGATGCCCATCTGGCCGATCAAAACGTTGAGCTGCTTTGCCAGGTTGATGTCAACGGCAGACTCAGCGCCGAACTTCTGGTTGTAAGCCATGCCAGCGGAAGCAGCAACGGTCTTGTAGTTTTCCTCACGAGCGGAAAGCAGTAAGATGTTGCGACCTTCCAGAGCTGCGGAAACAGCCTCAAAAATCTTCGCGTCCTTGTCGAAGTTCTTGCAGCCCTCAAAGCACAGGGGAGCGTCGGTTGCTGCAGCAACTTCCTTGGCCATGGCAACGCAGTCCTCAACAGACATGTCGTCACCGTTGGGGTCGGCGCTTTCGAAATGGATTGCTACGAAGTCAACGCCAGGGATCTGTGCTGCGTGAGCAGCCTGAGCGGCAACCGTGTCGCAGCCAGCAAACTCTGCTGCCAGCTTCGGCAGGGTGGTGTCGATTCCCTTATCGGTGATTTCGAAGCCGATAAGGGGCTTGTGCTCGATAGGAGCATCAAAGCTGCACAGTGCATCAACGTTGTTACCGCCGACGGTGACTGCCTTGTCGCCGGTGCCAAGCGTAACCGTGTTGATAGACGCGGAATACGTTTGAGCCGTCTTCTTGAATGGCATAGCCATTACCTCCTTTTACAGTTCTCTTCCTAGAATTGTTACTGCCTATTACATAAAAAGCAAAGGCTTATTTCGCCTGAGCTTCTTTTGCCTCTTTGAACAGCTCGTCCAACAGGGGGTACAGAGCTGATTTCGCCGCTGCCGTATCGGGAAGCGTTGCGGTGGGCTGGCCCGCGCAATCTGCTTCGTAAATGGCAGCGTCGTGGGGAAGGACGCCTAAAAGATCCAGCCCCTGATTTTTGATTTCCTCTTCAATGCCGGGATCCAGCTTGCCTTCAGGCGCGCGGTTGACGATGAGCTTCATGATGCTCGGGTTCAAGTTCAGCGTGCGTACCATTTCGGCAATGCGGCCAACTGCTTGAATACCGCGACGGCTGCAGTCGGAAACCAGAATGACCATGTCAACAGCGGGCAGAATGCCACGGCTGATGTGCTCCATGCCGGCTTCGTTATCCACAACGATGTAATCGTAGTTGCTGGAAATCTTGCGCAGCTGGGCGGTAAGCAGGTCGTTTACAAAGCAGTAGCAGCCTTTGCCCTGCGTGCGGCCCATAACCAGAAGATCGTAGTTGTCCTCTTCGGTCAGAGCGTTGGAAAGCTTGTACTGCAGGAATTCCTGCTTGGTCATGCTGCTGGGAATGGGATTTTCAAGTTGGTCTTCGGCGCGTGCGACCACTTCGCGAATGTCGCCAAGCGTGGCTTCAATGTCAACGCCCAAAACTTCGTTGAGGTTTTCGTTGGCGTCGGCGTCAACGGCCAAAATAGGACCCTTGCTCTTTTCCGACAAGTACTCAATGAGCATGCCAGTAATGGTGGTCTTTCCCGTGCCACCTTTTCCAGCCATTGCAATTGTATACGTCATAGTTTTCGCAATCCTTCTTTGTCGCTTCGTTGTGTTTGCTTGTTCGCGTTGCCTGGTGCGGTTTACATGGGCTGGAAGCTAATGCGCTGGCGAAGTCCATCGGTGTTCAGATCGAAGATGATGGTGCCATCGGGTTTCTCATAGCGCTCTTCAGTGATGTGCTTGCCCACGCGATACGTGTTCATGAAAGCGTTGATGTCACTGATGTCCACTTCTTCAACGTAGATGTCGCGCATTTGGTTTCCGCTGCACTGATTGAAGATTTCGCGAAGCACTTCGTATTTCGCCATGATTCAACCTCGCTTCCGCAACTGCTTTTACACCGCTACGTAAATGCGGCTTTTCACGAAGTCAACTTTGTTCACCGCGCCTTTTACGGTGTAGTTTTCGCCCAAAAGGTCGGTGAAGGTAATGGTGTCGCCGTCAACTTGGAAATTGCTTACGTTTGCGCACATCTCCTGGGCGTCTTCGGGATTGTCCTGATAGGTGAAAACGGTTGAAAGGCACATGCTTATTCGCCCGCCTTCAGAATTTTCAAAGCGGCTTCGAGTTTAGCGTTGGACTGTTCGAAGAGTGTAACTGCCTCGTGGATAAGATCCGACGCTTCGCCTTCGGTCTGATGGCCCAACTCGTGCAGTTCCTCAGCGTGATGCTGGTTGTGCTCGAGCATGTACGTCAGAATCGCATTGCGTTGCTCGGGCGTGTTCGAGCCCGTGCCATGCTGATGTTCGTGAGCATGTTGATGCATAGTTATCCCCTAACTCTGATTCTTGCTTCGTGAGCATCGTACTAGCATATTTTGTGCAATTCAAGGCAAATCTGTACTATTGCGGGTGTTTTTCACCTAATAATTACGCATCGAATCAAGAAGTAACGATTGTTTTGCTTGCAATGGGCGTATGATGTCGGTTTGATTACGCCCTAGCTTTCGAAAACCGGGGAAAGTCTGCTTCTGACGTGTGTTTGCCGCCTGCTTTTCGGTCGCGTTGCGAGCACGATGATGCCAGCTTGGCTCGGCGGTTACGAGCAAAGGGCACTTTGGACGCCGGTGAAGGCGCACGGCTCATCGGTTGCGATGACAAGGTAGTTGTCGGCTCCTGAAAACTCCAGGTCAATGCAGGGTATTTCGTACACGAAGGCGAAATGCTCCGAGAGTGCGCGCATGGCAGTATCCACGATGTTGGTGTTTGCGCGTTGACTTTCTTCGTACTCCGGCGTGCTTTCGGTGCCGGTGTTGCCGGCTTTTTCGTTCCCCTCGTTTTCTTCGTATTCTTCGTCATCGACCACGGCGTTGAGCAAATAAAGACCGCCCGGTGTCAGGCAGCGCTTTGCTTGCCGGATGCTTTCGGGCGTGAGAAGCAGCCCCGTGGGGTTGGTGCCGTCAAACGAGTCGTTGATAATGGCATCGTAGGCGGCGGATTGCGCGTGCGCAAGGAAGGCAACGCCATCTTCAACGATGGTGCGCAGGCGCCCGTCTCCCGCTTCTCCATAGCGTTGCTCCAGCTCATCCACGTAAAAATGCTTGCGGGCAATCTCGACAATGGCAGGATCGATTTCAACGACATCAATGCTGGTGTCGTTGCGACTGGTAAGCAAGTGCTTCGGGTAGGAATAGGCTCCCGCGCCAATCATGAGCACCTGGTTGATGGGCCGTGTCGACTCGAACATGTGATCGAAAGCGCGATAATATTCGAACACCGGCTCGAAGCGTGCGTCTCCCAGGTAACTGGCGCTTTGGAAGCCGCCGCCCACGTACAGCACGCGGATGGGCTTGCCGTGCCGCTCGGTGCCTGCGGATTCGCTCCTTTCGTTGGCGTCGTTTTCGGTTTCCGCGCCGTCAGCGCCGCCGCTTTCGCCGTGGCATTTCGCATCGGTGTCTTCGCATTCGCGTTCGTCCTCGTCGTCGGTTTCAAGGGTGAACACCTGGGCCTCGCCGAACATGGTGGGGTAGCTAAACTCTTCAAGCAGTTCGTTGTCCATGGTGGTCCTTTCGTGCGATAGAGGTTGTGCGGGGTAACGTAGACGGTGTTCCGGCAATCTTTGATTCTTGCGCCGCTAGCTTTTCTGCGAGCGTGAATTGAAATAGTAGCAAAAAATACTTTTTCTCACGCTGGGCAACAGCGTAAGGGTCTTGTCTACATATTACCTAGGAGCGGCTGCGCTTAGGTTTTGCTTGCCTAATCAGGTTCCTACGCAAATAGCCCGAAATAGGAGGAAATCGTATCTTTTTACGAATCCCTCCTATTTTTTCAGGGTTCAACTATAGCAAAATAGGAGGAATCGAAAATAATTCGAGTTTTCTCCTACATTTTCATTGCTTTTTCATGTCTTATAGGAGTTTTGCGGCTTGCTCCGGTGGAAAATGGAACATTTTCCCTGTAAAAAATAGGAGAATTATCAAAAAAATTGAAAATTCTCCTATTTTATGCTGTTGCTACTCAATGAAAATAGGAGGAAATAGCACTTTAATGTCGTTTCCTCCTATTTTGTGTTTGAAAGTCTTTTGGCTTGTGTGCGGTAAGGCACCTCGCGCGAAATGAGCAGGTGCGGGGTTCATATTCCGAACCGCACGGTAGTATTTTCAAACAATTTCCTATTTCAGCAGGTCGCAGATGCGACCGAGAAGCGTTTCGAAGCTTACGCCGCGCTCTTGGAAATCGGGCTGCTGCGAAGAGACAAGCATGGCGTCGTGCGTGAGCGACCCTGCAAAATCGGCAGCTTCGGCCATGGAACGACCAGCCATGATAGCGGCAAGCAGGGCGGATGCGTACAGGTCGCCCGTGCCATGCAGCATGAAGGGCACGTAGGGGTTCTCTACACAGAACGGTTCGAAATCCTGGCCTGCGACGAAATTTCGGATGATGCCATCGTTGCGCGTGATGCCTTTGAGCACAACCGTCTTGGCGCCTTTCTCGAGTAGGCCCGCGGTGAGTTCAGCCGCGCGCGCATCGGAGATATCGGAGCCTTCCCAGGCGTCGCCAATGGGCTGGTCAAGGATGATTGCAGCTTCGGTAAGGTTGGGCGTAAGGATGTCGGCCTCGGAGGCAAGCTGAACCATTGCATCGCACAGCTCGGGGGTGTACGTGGGGTAAATCTTGCCGTGATCAGCCATAACGGGGTCAACAAGCTTCAGGGCCTTTGGATAACGCTCGTATAGGCTCTTGATGATATCCACCTGAACGGCGTCGCCCAGAAAACCGGAATAGATGGCGTCAATTTCAACGCCAATGCCTTTCCAGGCGTTCAGGTAATCGGTCAGAATGGGAGTGGTGTCATGCATGTACCAGCCCGGAAATGCAGTATGGCTGCTGAACAGGCCGGTGGGAACAGGGCAAACATCGCATCCGGCTGCGGAAAGCACGGGGATGGCCACGCCCAGGGAACATTTGCCGTAGCCGCACAAGTCATGCACGGCGGCGATGCGGGGGATGTAAGCGCCTTCGCGCTGGTAGAGCGTCACATCGTTTGCGGTCGTCATAGCTAGTCCTTTCGTAGGAATTATTGTCCGTAAGGAAGGCTAGTTCTTGCGCTCTTGTTGGTTCAAGTGCCAAAATATCGATAATTGACATATCCAGATTACTATCAGATAAGGACCAGATATGCTCACTTACGATATGAGCTTGCGCGGCGACGAACCGCTTTATGAGTTTCTGTACGAATCTATAGCGGCCGACATCCGCGCGGGTAGTTTGCCTGCCTCGAAAAAACTTCCTTCAAAGCGCGCGCTTGCGAAACATTTGGGCGTGAGTTTGATAACGGTGGAATCGGCGTTTTCCCAGCTTATTGCCGAGGGCTATATTCGCTCGGTGGAACGCAAGGGGTATTACGTTTGCGATTTGCCCCAAATAGATGGTGGCGTGCATGCGGGGGCTTGTATGCACGCAGGTCAGAGTGCGCGTTCGGATGCCAGTGCTGGCATGGGTGCGTTTTTGGTTGATGCCGCAAGGACCGGTGCGGGTGCGGGCGCAGGTGCGGCGCTTCCAGCTACCCGTGTGGACATGATGCCACCTGCGTTTGCGGGCGCGAGCGAGGCTGCAGTCGTGAGTGCGTCTGACACGCTTGGCACGTCCGGGGTTGTCAGTGCGTTCGCCGCGCCCGGAGTGCTGAACGATGCCGTCCGCGCCGGCAGCGCTGCAACGCGCAAGTCGATGCGGGAAATTCCCTTCGATACCCCTTCGCCCAACATCGAATTCGACTTACATGGTGGTTCGCTCTCGAGCGCTTTTCCGTTTGACGCTTGGGCGCGCTGTATGCGCGAGGCGCTTTCGCGCGAATCCGAAAGTGATTTATCCGACACAAAAAGCCCGCTGGGCACGCTGCGTCTTCGTCAAGTTCTTGCCGATTACCTGCGAGAATACCGCGGTATGGATGTTTTGCCGCAACAGATTGTGGTCGGTGCGGGTGCGCAATACCTGTACGGCATGATTATTCAGCTTCTCAATGAGGTGCGCGGGTCGTGTCACGTGGCTATCGAAAACCCCGGGTATCCGCGCCTGGAGAAGATTTATCGCGTCAATCGCGTTCCTGTTTCGTATATTCCCATGGATGAGCAGGGGATTCGTATGGACTTGCTTGCCACAAGCGGAGCGAACGTGGTGCATATCACGCCGTCGCATCAGTTTCCCACGGGATTGGTAACATCGGTGCCGCGCCGTTATGAAATCTTAAGCTGGGCGGCGCAAGATCCCAACCGTTTCATTGTTGAGGATGACTATGACTGCGAGTTCCGGCTGGCAGGCAAGCCGATCTCTCCTTTGCAGCGCCTTGATGCGCAGGGCCAGGTCATTTACACGAACACGTTTACGAAAAGCCTGGGTGGCGCGTTTCGCATTGGGTATATGGTTTTGCCTTTGCGCCTTGCGCAGCGCTTCGAGCGCGATTTGGGATTCTATTCGTGTTCGGTGAGTGCGGTTGACCAGCTTGCTTTAGCGCGTTTCATTGAGTCGGGTGCATACGAGCGCCACGTGAATCGTTTACGCACGCAGTATCGTGCGCTTCGGGATGCATTGGTTGATGAGTTGAACGCTTCGGCGTTGGCACCGCGCACGCGCATTGCATCGCAGGATTCGGGCATTCATTTCCTGCTGGGCGTTGCAAGCGATTGCTCGGGTGAAGAGTTGGCGGCTCGTGCCGCATGTGAAGGGGTGGCAATACAAGCGCTGCAAAGTTTTTATCAGGGGAATGCGCCCGAAGAGCAAGAAGTGCGTTGGCTGGTTGCGGGTTATTCGAGCCTGGATGCAAGTCAGGTTGCACCTTGCGTTCGGGCGCTTGAGCGCGCTTGGGCATAAATCGCCGGCGAGCACCCCATTTGTTGTCAAATTACCCCACCTTTTGTCAACAAATGGGGCCTGTTGTTGTCAAAACGACCTAAAACTCGGGCAAATCGACGATAATCGGTGGTTCCAATCTCCTGTCGGCTGGCTTCCGTTCGCTGCCGCTTTGTGAAGAAAATCAGTGCATCCATACGACCTGGGGAAACGTAAACCTATTGTTCGCAATGTTTCTGCTGGGTGATGCAAGCGGCCCGAATCGCTCACGCAAACCACCGATTATCGTCGATTTGCGTGAGTTTGCCCCCTGATTTCCAACAAGAGGGGTGCGTAGACGGCATTCAGCAGGGTGAAACGGTGGGCATCTCGTACGGCCCTGCCGCGCTTACCGCCCCAAAGTCGCGCGCGCTACGGACGGGCCTACCGCGTTGGTTGCTGCGACACGCATCCCGAATCCAAAGTCGCGCGCCTCGTGCGTTTTTAGGGCGGCTTTTCGGCTTCTAGTATCCCATAAGGCAGTTGAAGTTAACTTCGCTTTCTGCATTGACGCCTTTGACGTGCGTTCCCAGTTCGTCTTCCAACGTGAAGATATTCACGGGATGACCAGGCAGAATCTCCTTGCGGTAATCGATTTGCAGCGTACGTACCGGCTTGTCCTGCGTGGGTGAGGCAACATTTTGCGCATAATCGATGTAGCGTGCGTTGTTCACATGCAGGTTGAAATCGATGTCAGAGAATTGCGGCATAATAACAGCAGTGGGCTGCTCGGCTGCTTCGAAATCCTTGATCTTTCGCAGCTTGCCCGAAAACATGCGGTCGGGAAGAAAATCAGTCGGGCCGTCGTAGTTTGCCAGCACCGATGCAATGCCTCTGGTCTCAATGTCAAGCAGCAGCCACTCCGATGTTCCTTTTGCCAGCATGTTGCCATCCAGGTCGCTTAAAGAGTAGTCGCGCTGAATGTTCAGGCGCGATGCGCTATGCGGCCATGTGCGTACGCAAACTTCCTGATGGGGCTTATATACGGCATCGTGGAAGAACTCGAGCTTCTGGCGCACGACCACCCAAAATACGCCTTTTTTCTGCAAATCTTCAAAACCGATGCCCATTTCCACGCTGTGCTCAGTGGCAAGATCCTGAAAAAGATCCAGCACAGCACTCGCGCGCAGCTGCTTGTAGCAGTTGAAATCGGTCAGGCGCAGTTTGCAAATTTGCTCTTTGTACAATTCCATGGGCGTTCCTTCAAGGTGTGCGTTTTTGTTCTTGCTTATGGTTGCGCAGGTGCGCTGGTGGCGCGCTGCTGGCGCTCGCCGGCTTTCTCCCCATAAGCTCGAAGAGCAAGTTTACTCGTTTTTCGCGCATTTGTGCATTTGCGGGAGAAAGAACAAGGAAGAAAAAACGGAAAATGCGAAGGTGCGATCCAGAAGAGACAAAATGCACGTCGCAAAGCAGGTGGTAGCGAAGGATGCCAGAGACAGCGTAAGATGCCGGTGGCAGCGGGAAAGCTGTTGGGGCGATGATTCGGGGGAAGTGCGGCTGCCCGGGGCGGTTGCACGGTACGGGCGTATACCAGGGCCGTGGCGGAGGCGCGCCTTCTATCGCGCGGCGTTCTTGATGGCGGTGTCGTACACTAGGTGTCCCAGCTCATAGGCGGAAAGCCCCCGCGGATCCTGCAGCCATTGGCTGATCATGGCAAGGCTCCCTGCAAGGGTGAACTCCAAAATTAAATCGATTTCTTGATCGCTACGCTGCGATTCCCCCTGGTTGATAACGTAGCGCTTCCAAAGAGGCTTCAACGCTTCCTTTAGGCGCAAGGCAAAAGACGGATCGCCCTGTGGACCTAAAAGCACCACGATAAATCGCTTGTTGCGTTCGTAGAAAAGCACGATGTCTTTCAGCGCTGCGATGCGCGCAAGCTTCCCTGCGTCTTTTGTCAGGCGTTTCATGCAGTTTTCAACGCAGGTTGCAACGTCTTGCAAAAGGACGGATTCAACGTCTTCCAAAAGCTCGTATACATCGTGAAAGTGCAGGTAGAATGTATTGCGATGATATCCTGCGCGCTCGCACACCTGCGCCACGGTGATTTTATTCACGGGCGTTTCGGCATACAGGCTCCAGAAGGCTTGGATGAACTCCTGTTTCGTGCGTGCGGTCTTTTCGGACTGTTTTTTCATGGGCACATCATAGCATGGGGACGCGCACGAAGGCCAAGGCAGAACGCCGAAGGACGCGAAAAGCCCAGGGGGAAGACGTGGATTATGGGGGCATTCGGCGGAATGCTTTCGCTATTTGTGCGAAAGGCGTCGTTCTATCAGGTCAAACAGCTCGTAGAAGATCACGCCTAAAAGCGCCAGCGCTACAATGCCGGCGAACATGCGCGGATAATTCACCATACCCCAGCTATTCATGATGAAGTAGCCCAAACCGGTGGAGCCGGCAATTGCTTCCGCGAAGAACAGCACGGCAATGGCTACGGCGCTGCTCACGCGCAGCGTGGTGAAAAGCTGCGGCATGGTTGCCGGGAAGATCACGTGATGCGCCAGTTGGATGCGCGTGGCGCCCAGCGAACGAACGGACGTAAGCAGATCATCGGGGATGTTTTTCGCTGCGTCGCGCATGACAACGACCACCTGGAAAAACACGGTGAGCGTGATAAGCGCGATTTTCAGCTCGCTACCAAAGCCCAAAAGCACCAGCAAAATGGGCAGCAGCACGATTTTAGGGATGGGATACAAGATATAGAGTGCGGGCGCGAGCAGCTGATCGAGTTTCTTGCAGCGCCCGAATGCCAGTCCCACGGGCGCACCCAGCATCGTGCCCAGCAGAAGCGAAATGCCCACGCGTTGGAAACTGATGCTGAAATCGGGTGCTAAATCGCTCGCGTACTGCAGGCATACCGAAAGAGCCTCGGCGGGAACAGGCAAGGCGGGTGTTGCCAGGATAAGTGCGGTGATATGCCATCCTGCCAGGACAAATGCGAGAGAAACAACAAGGCAAAACGCCTTCCATAAGATCTTATTCTGCATGGGATTCCTCGTTTCGCGCGCTTTCGGATTCGTCTGCGTTTTCGTTGAGTGTTCTGCCATGGGCCACGTTGCTACCAGCGCATCCGCGTTCGAGCGCCGCGCGCACAGCCTTGCATTGTGCGAAGAATTCATCGGTGTTGCGGTACGTGGCGCTTCCCATGCAAGGATTGCCGAGGTGCGCCACAATGCGGCCTGGTCGCGGCGCCATGACCACAATGTGCTGTCCCAGGTAAACCGCCTCTTCAATGGAATGCGTCACTAAAAGCTGGGTGTAGCGCTTCTCCTTCCAAAGGGAAAGCAGCGTATCTTGCATTTCCTCGCGCAGCAGTGCGTCAAGAGCGCTGAGCGGCTCGTCCATAAGCAGCGTGTCAATGTCGCACGCCAGCGCGCGAGCAATTGCCAAGCGCTGTTGCATGCCGCCGGAGAGCTGCGCGGGGTAACTCTTGGCGAAATCCTGCAGCCCCACACGCTGCAGCGCTTCAAGCGTTCGTTCCTTGCGCTGGCTTGCGGGCGCTTTTTGAATGCGAAGCCCCAGCTCAGCATTTGCATACACCGTTTTCCAGGGAAGAAGGCCAAAATTTTGCAGGATAAGCGCGGTTCGCTTGCGCGGTTTCTCAACGTGCGCGTCATCGACCAACACGCGCCCGCCGTTCGGACGGATAAGTCCTGCAGCCAACCGCAGCATGCTCGATTTCCCGCAGCCGGATGGTCCGATAATCGCAAGCGATTGTCCGCTTTCGACCCGCAGGTTTAAGTGCTGCAGCGCATGCAGCTTATCGTAGGATAGTTCAACGTTTTCAAATGCTAGGGACATAAGCGGCCTTTTCTGGAAGGGATACGATAAGGAGTGGGGATACGACAAGGAACCTAAGGCGCGTGAAGCGTCCTAGGTTCCCTGCAAGTGGTTCGAGCTAATGTTCTAAGGCTTCTCGCACGAATGGCTTAGCGTCCTTGGAAGCAGCCGGTCGCGGCATCGTACGTGACGTTCGCATTTAGGTAGCCCTTGTTTGCCATCCAAGTCAAAACAGCGTCAATCATGTGCTGTTCGGGCAGTTCAGCGGCGGGATAGCTGCTTACGG
>CAKTVK010000050.1 GCA_934623455.1 uncultured Eggerthellaceae bacterium
CGTGCGCATAAACTCATCCACGGGAAGGCCCGCGGCAAGCGCATTGGCGCTCGAGCAATCGCAAACAGCCTGGTCAAGCACATCTGCAGGAACAAAATCAAGATTGGGCACAATACCATGAGCAAACAACACGTGGCTGTAATCGACCATATCCCCATTGGAGAACGTTACGCGAACCTGACCGTTTTCCGCTGGGTGCGCCTCTTCCATAACTTGCGAAAGACGCAGGTCAACGCCTTTCTCTGCAAGGTAGCCCTCAAGTTCTGCAGCAATTTCATCGCAGGCGGTGCGGCGCATAATGTGCTCACCGCGACCCAGAAGTGTCACGTCAACACCGCGCTCCAGACATGCATCAACAACCTTCAGGCCAACCATAGACGTTCCGCTTACCAGCACGTGCGCGTTGTCTCCGCTGGTCAACGCATCACGCAGCGCCTCGGCATCGTCAAGCGTACGCAAAACAAGCGGCTTTACGGCATCGAAGCCGTCGAAAGCATCCTGCGCACCCGATGCATCCTGTGCCAACGCGGGTGCCACCGGATGCGCGCCCGACGCAATCAAGCATGCATCGTAAGCGTACTCAGCACCGCCCGCCGTGACCGTGTGCGCAGCCGCATTAAGCCTGGTCACTGGGGCGTTCACAACAACGCAGACGTCCAGCTGGTCCAAATCGCACGCATCCCACGGGAACACGCCTTCGCGTTCACACGCACCCGCGGCATAAGCCGAGGTCATCATAGGACTATACGGAAGCGTCTCCGTATCGGAAAACACCTGGATCTTCCCCTGAAAACCCGACGTTCGCAACGCGATTATCGCATTCACAGCCGCCGTGCCGTACCCGATAATCGCAACCGTTTTATCCATGCAAGGCTCCTCTCCCCCGCCCCCCGCGGGTGCATACCTTTCGCTTGCCAGGCGCTCGTTTCGCCCGACATTCGTCGATTATCCTATTCGGGCAATTATACAGGAGAAACAAGCGCCGCTCGACCACTCAAACGGAATACGCACCCCCACGGTTTTGCGCGGCACACCAAGAGAGTGTTGCAGACGATCGCGGCAGAAAAGAGCAGAAAAGGAAGGCGTTGCTTCGGGGACGAGGATGCGAGGCGGGAGAAGGCCCTGGAAGAAAGGCAAAGCGGAAGGCTCAAAAACGAGAAAAAGGGCGCACAAGGTCCAGATGGGGGAAGACAGAGGAGAACGCGGAGCCTCGGGGCATAAAACAGGAAGAGTCTCAAAACGAAAGCTAGACCGCAGGGCAAAGAGTCGCAAAAGGCCCCACAACATGAGCAGGTCGCCAATGGGATGGGGGGATTACCATTGGCGACCTGCTCTGTGTTTCAGACCGATTCTTATATTAGACCTTATCCACTAATTGTCAACATCCAACTTATAACTTTTTTGAAATCTTCGAATTTCGCTCTTTCCCAACGCGCAGCTTCGCCCGCTTCGCCTTCACCAGCCGTCCGCCGCGTGAGCGCGGCACGCAACAACCGCGCCCGCTCCTGCGCCTTCCCCTTCCCCTTTCATGCTTTTTTCATTTGCCTCACGCGCCCTTGACATTCGCACCAGCGAAACTGTTACCATATCCTGCGAAACAAAAACCGAGCAGCGTACCGCCTGGCGCGCCGCCCGCACTGCGAAAAGGAGTTCGTCATGGCAAATAAAGCGCTTGCGAAAGATCCGTCCCAGACCTGCATTCTTGTCACAGGAGGCGCCGGCTACATTGGCAGCCACACCTGCGTAGAGCTGCTTTCCCGCGGGTATAACGTGGTGGTGATCGACGATTTGAGCAATTCCAGCGAAGTTGCCATGAATCGCGTGCGCACCATTGCAAATTGCCCCGATGACCAGCTGAAATTCTACGAGGCATCCATTCTTGACCGCGAAGCGATGGAGCGCGTTTTCACCGAGAACGACATTGACGCCATCATCCACTTCGCCGGTTTCAAGGCGGTCGGCGAAAGCGTGCACAAGCCGCTTGAGTATTACTGGAACAACTTGACCGGCACGCTGGTGCTGTGCGATGTTGCGCGCGAACATGGCGTGAAGAACATCATCTTCAGCTCGAGCGCCACCGTTTACGGCGAGCCCGAATTCGTGCCCATCACCGAAAACTGCCCCAAGCACGAGGCGACGAACCCCTATGGCCAGACGAAAACCATGCTTGAGCGCATTTTGACCGACCTCTACATTGGCGACAACGAATGGAACGTGGTGCTGCTGCGCTACTTCAACCCCATCGGCGCGCACGAGAGCGGCCTGATTGGCGAAGACCCCAAGGGCATCCCCAACAACTTGGTGCCTTACGTTGCCCAGGTGGCCGTAGGCAAGCTGCAGCGCGTGGGCGTGTTCGGCAACGACTATCCCACCCCCGACGGCACGGGCGTGCGCGACTACATTCACGTTGTTGACCTGGCGCGCGGTCACGTGGCGGCGCTCAAGTGGATGGCGGGCGAAGTGGGCACCGGCAAGCCGCTGGGCCTGGGTTCCCTTGCAGGCGAAGCCGCTGCAGATGGAAGCCGCCGTGGCGTTGGCATTTTCAACCTGGGCACCGGCAAGGGCTCAAGCGTGCTCGACATCATCCACGCGTACGAAAAAGCCTGCGGAAAGACCATTCCATACGAGATAATGCCTCGTCGCGAGGGCGATATTGCTACATGCTATGCTGCTTGCGATAAGGCGCGCGAAGAGATGGGCTGGGTTGCCGAATACGACTTGGAGCGCATGTGCGCCGACAGCTGGCGTTGGCAGAGCATGAATCCCAACGGATATCGCGGCGCAGAGGCGTAAAGCGCGGCAGGCGCGAGACGCGACGGCGCGCAGGTTTACGAGCGAGACAAGAACGGCGGTGCATCGGGTTGGTGCGCCGCCGTTTTGTTGCTTTGGGTTTCGGAGGCTGAGCCAAGAAGCTCGAGGACCCTGCGCTCCGGCGCGGATGCATGGCACGAGCGGCGCTGCCTGCGTAGCGCCTTGCGCTCCGACGCCGAAGCGTTGCGCGGCGGGGCGGCGCTGCCGCATAGCGCACGGCAGGCAGCGCGTCGCGGAGACGCAGCGCGTGCCACCCCCCCCGCAACCTAATACGGCAGCTCCACGCGAATCACGTCTCCCACCAGGGACTTTAGTGTTGCCGCGAAGCGTTCGCCACAATCGGCGTCGCCCGCAACCGTCCCGTAATGCTCGGGAATCGCCAGCTTCGGCGCAGGATTCATTCCCGCCACCAGCGCCGCTGCTTCTTCCGCCGTTGTTGTGTACGTGCCTCCCGCGGGAACGCACACAACGTCGCACGTCACTGCACGCGCTTCAGGCGTGTTATCGGTGTCGCCGCACACATACACGCGCACGCCCGCAAGCTCCACCACGTAGCCAACCCACTGGTTCGCACGCGGATGAAACTGCTTGTTCATGTTGTACGCCGCAACCGCCTGAACGGTGAAACCTGCGATTTCATAGCTTTCACCAGGCATAACGGAAACAATGCGATGCGCCGGAGCGCCCGCTGCCACTATTTCTCCTACCGTATCCGCTGGTGCCGCGAACCACGTATCAGCCTTCGCAACCGCGTTTAAGCTCGCAGGATCAAGGTGGTCGTAATGGCTGTGCGTCACCAACACAAGCGACGCATCATGCGGCGCCCCTTCGACATGAAACGGATCAACGTAAACAACGCGCGGCGCGCCTTGCGCCACATCATCGCAACATGCGCTCTTGTCATGCACGCCATCACTCACGCACGCGCCGCTACTCACGCGCACGCTGCTGTGCTCGTTGATGTAAATCGAAACGTTCTGATATGCAATTTCTCGCGGCGAAAAAGTCATGATACGACCTCCCAGCAATTCAGCTTCCCCTGGTTTACCTGCTCTTATGCGGTTTTCATCTTACCAACTTCCCGCTCGCCTTTCGCCAAGAATCGCGCACCTTGTCGAAAAACTTTGTTACATCCTCTTTTCAGAGCCAAAAAGTATGATATCGTGCGTCCATGTTCAATTTCGCTTCACATATCACTGCAGGAGAAGCCGCTGGCGCTATCACGTGCGCCCGCCGTGCGGAGCAGTGTTCCGAAGCTGCCGGTGCCGTTATGCGCGCTCGCTGGGCCGAGCAGTGTCAGGCAGCGGCATCCTTATCCTACTTGTATTTTCGATATTAATAGCACGCGGGTTTTTCCGGTGCTATTTTTTATGTCCCCATTCCCGCGTGCATTGTTGTCTTTTGCCTGATAGGAGCTGTTTTCGTTTCGAATTCGGCCTACAGGCTTCGCGCTAGCGCGTCTCCTTTGAAGAACGCCTGCCGCCCTTGAGCAGCTCCACAACGGCGGCAGCACCAAAGCGGCGCGAAGCCCAACACCTGCGACGCAGCGACGCCGCACCCCAACAAAAGGAAAGGATCCATTGTGATTGCAAAGATATGTTTAGTCGTCATCTTTTTCGGCGTGGCCATAGGCGTGGGCATTTACTGCCGCAAGTACGCCAACGGCGTTGACGGCTTTGTTTTGGGCGGCAGAAACGTAGGTGCCTGGATGAGCGCTTTCGCCTTCGGCACCAGCTACTTCAGCGCCGTTGTTTTCGTGGGATACGCAGGTCAATTCGGCTGGAAGTACGGCTTGGCGGCATTCTGGGCCGGCCTGGGCAACGCCGTTTTGGGCTCGCTCATTGCCTGGTGGGTGCTGGGTCCGCGCACACGCGAAATGACGCATCGCATTGGCGCCACCACCATGCCGGAATTCTTCGGCAAGCGCTACAACTCCCGGGCGCTGCGCATTGCAGCGGCGGCCATCATCTTCGTGTTCCTGATTCCCTACACGGCATCGGTCTATAACGGACTGTCGCGTCTGTTCGGTATGGCATTCGGACTGCCTTACGAAGCGTGCGTTATCGCAATGGCGGTTATCACCTGCGTTTACGTAGTGGTCGGCGGCTACATGGCCACCGTGGTGAACGACTTTTTGCAGGGCATTGTCATGCTTATCGGCATCACGGCTGTCATCTTTGCCGTGATGAACGCAAACGGCGGCTTTATGGAAGCCATGACAACGCTTTCCCAAGTTAGCGACGGAAGCGGCTTCCAAGGTGTGTTCACCAGCATGTTCGGCCCCGATCCGGCAAACCTTTTGGGCGTAGTCATTTTGACGTCGCTGGGCACGTGGGGCCTGCCGCAAATGGTGCAGAAGTTCTACGCCATCAAAGACGGTCCCGCCATCAAGCAGGGCGCCATTATCTCCACGCTGTTTGCCATTATCGTGTCGGGCGGGTGCTACTTCCTGGGCGGCTTCGGGCGCCTCTACGGCGACCAGATTGACTACACTGCCGCTGGAACGCCCGTGTTTGACTCGATTGTTCCCACCATGCTGTCCACGCTGCCTGAGCTGCTGATTGGCCTGGTCATCGTACTAGTTCTGTCCGCGTCCATGTCCACGCTGGCAGGCCTGGTGCTTAACAGCTCATCCACGCTGACCCTGGACCTTATCGAGGGCAACATCGTGAAGAACATGGATGAAAAACGCCGCATCCGTTACATGCGCGCTTTCATTGTGGTGTTCATCGCCATTTCTGCAGGCATCGCGCTGGTGCAATATCACTCCACCATCACCTGGATTGCCCAGCTCATGGGCATTTCGTGGGGCGCGCTTTCCGGCGCTTTCATTGGCCCGTACTTGTGGGGCCTCTACAGCGGAAAAGTGTCGAAGGCGTCGGTGTGGACCAGCTTCATTTTCGCCATTGTGCTGACCACGGGTAACATGCTTGTGGGCTTAGCGGGACTTACGCCGGCGCTGCAGAGCGCAGTTGCGGGCATTCCCGTTGTGTCGTGGGTGTTCGCGAACGGGCTGAACTGCGGCGCGTTCGCCATGATTGCGTCGATTGTCATTGTGCCGCTCGTAAGCGTTTTCACGAAGGCCGAGCCGTTCGAAATCAACCCGCCAACAGGCACTTCGGGCACCGACCGCGAATTTGCGAAGAGCATTGAGGGCGCACCTGCCGCTCCCCTGCCGGCCGAGGTCACGTCTGCCGATGCTGTAAGCGGCACGCGGAAGTAGGCGCCGCATAGGGGTGCGGGGCTGCCGGCGACGAACCATGCCGGGCAGCCCCAGCAGCACGGTGAACGCGCCTTTCGTTCGGCTGACTCGATTTAACCCAGCAAGGGCGGCTTGGCCGCAATCGACAGCGAATCAAAATACCCTTGCTGGGACAGCTTTATCCCAGCAAGGGCGGCTTTGGAGCTTACAGGTGCTGGATTTCGGTGCGGAACTCGAAATGAGTGGTGGGATCCTCTTCGGGATCGTCTTCCCAGTTGACCGCTTCGTCGTACAGGAGCTCGTCAATGCTTTCGCCCCGCTTGATAACGATCGTCTCGGAGAACCACACTTCCTTGTCAAGCATGATGACGCCCGATTCAGTGCAAAGCGCGATGGCCTGGGGGTATTCGAGCTTTGCGACAAGTTCTCCATTGCCATAGATTTCTGCAATGTCGTTTACAACGGAAACGGCAATAACATCCTCTTTGATTTTGAACGAAGTGGTATCGGTTCCCACTTCGGGGATATCGAGAATGTCTTTAGACGCCTCGGCAACAGACAAAAGCCCGAATTCTTCCAGTGCGCCGAACTCATCGACGACGATTTCATTGAGGTAGTTGTTGATATCGACATCAAAGCCCTCGAAGTGCAGCCTCACTGTGTTCCAGCTGTTGTCGGGAGGGGCGGCCAGGACAGCATCGATGGAGAGCAGCTTCGAACCCTTCATTCGCTTCAGCAGCGACTCCTCCGATTGGCTGAATCTTTTGTTGGCGTGTTCCATGTTCATCACTTTCCCTTCTTAACGAAGTGTATCTTCTGAGATTTAATCCCAGAAGCATTCTTCACCTTCAATTCGACAACCGGGGAGCCGTCTTTCGAGGAAGATACATACCTGTGGGAAACAATGCTGCCGTCCCTCATCCTATACATCATTCCCTTACCTTCAATCGGTATCGCACTTACATGGCTTCTGCTCGCTATACTGGCGAACTCCGCGGCAGTACGCGCGGGATTGTCGGATTCGATGTTTCGGGTGTGTTTTCGTCCCTGGCCGGGTCGGCCGAAGTACCCTTTGGGCGTAGCGGGAAACTTAGAAACAAGATCAGCAATGTTGTCATCGAGCCTGTTTCCTCCGCGAAGCGCGGTGGTGGTTACCCCACCGCCACCGATTGCGGCATCCCCGCCGCTTCCGGTACCCATTTATTTACTCCTCTTCGAAAACGCCCTAGCAGTATCAGTATCGAATTGGACGATTTCCACACCACGTTCTTCTGCTAAGGCGAAAACGCAGCTTCTTCTTGAGCCGTACACAATGATTCTCTTGGGAGCAACCGCATCAAGCATCGGCTCAAACCCCGACTCGAATATCTTACGAGCCTCTTTTTCTCTCATTGCACCGGCAGTGCCGACTGCGATGGTCCCACCTGGCTCGATGCCATCGAACGCAAAGTTATATGTGTTCTCTTTGCCCCATCGAACGCATGGAATCACGGGTATTCCGTTTCGCTGCAACCATGAACCTATCTCTCGGCTTCGGCTAACGCTTTCAAGCTGTCTGTAGAGCGGATATCCCCAAAAGACACTGCAATCAGGAGGGATTACCCCGTCAAAACGCGAAAGAATCGGAAGGTATCGCCATGGATTCCTTAAGAGACGAGAGAACTGGGCGTCATGAATGAAGAAATGAACCCAACCGGCCGGTCGCTTGGTAGAAACAGCTTTGTCGAATGGAACCAACGTGCTCGGTCTCGAGTTTGATCTATGTATGGTAGCAAGCTGCCACTCCCCAGCGGGCTCTAATCCTATGAGCAGGTCGCTTCTCATGGAAGTACGGTAAGAATCGTAATTCAATTGAACCACGTCCTTTCAACTAAATATTTTATGTATTTCGAAGTGTTGAAGGGCGTGATGTGCGATACTTTCATGTGCAACCGTGATGTTTCGCGCATCACACCGATAGCCGCCTAGATTTAGCTCTGGCGGCTATTTTTCCTATACGAGGGCAAGTTGACCACCTCCCTTCTCAAGAGCACATGCATTTAAAATGCGCTGTTCGTACTCTGTTTGGCTGGTCGATCCAAATCGACGACGCTTTGCCGCCCTGTCGCATGCAGACCTCGCGCAGCCGTAGCTAACGGCGAAATCAATGCTGACGACCGAATACTCAATAGACGAGAATTCAAGGATAAGCGGCGCTGGCGCGAGAAAATAATTTGCAAAGATATCTGCCTCGTGTTCGTAGGCATCTTCATCCGAGTCTGGATGCATTAAAATCAGGTGACCGAGTTCGTGCGCAAGGGTGAAGCGTATGCGGTCTCGATCGCAGGTCTCATCGTTGTAGTAGATTGTTGTTCTACAGGGGTTGAAATCCGAGGGATAAATCGTTAATGCATCAGGATAGTTTTTAACGAGACTCATTTTGGTTTTTTCGGGAAGGGCGGAATACGGAATGGTAGAGATTCCCATTTTGCGCAGCAAACTCCAAATGCTGAATGGGTATACCGTGATTCCCCAATCCTCGATAAGATCAGCAACGGCAGACCTTATTTCGTCGTAGCGATTTGCGGGCAATGACCAGCTCATTCAGTTCCTATCTACTCTGACAACTCAATTAGAGCGTTAATGAGCTTTCTCTTATCTTCGGCAGTGATGTTTTTGGCACTGCGAGCGACGAGCCGCATAGCGTCCTCGAGAGTATCGGGGTTGTCGCAAGGCGTCCCTAGCAGCTCGTCGACAGAGACTCCTAAGGCGTTTGCGATAGTTGCAAGGGTAATTGATTTTGGCTCCCTTGCACCAGTGCAATAGCGACTGATGGCTGCCTCGGTCAGGCCTGTCATCGCCGCAAACTCCTTCCGGGATATTCGACGAGCGTCAAGCATAGATTGGATCCTCGTCCCTAGTTCTTTTGTGTCCATCATTCCTCCTTGCCTCATCGGCAGATAATTACCGATGCGACAATTATACACCGCAATTGCCTGCTGTAAAGAGCACTAAACTCATAATTTCTTCAGTTGGGCAGCTGGATCAATTACCTTCCATGTATTTTTCCCTGTTCGCGGAGTTTTGTCACAAGTCGCCGCATGCGACAATCGGGGATAAGTCATGGACCACCCTTCGAAAGGAGGATTCGCGCAGACCCCATAAGGCCAAGGGCCACAAGCGGCTTCTCAAGGTGCCGCCCTTCGATTCGCTCAGGACAAATTGCCCTCAACTCGTCGCGAGCCGCTGGGAGCGGATCGCGTATTGCTGTCGCCCCTGGAGGGGCGGTCACCTACCTTGCTTATTGAACGGATCCTCATTCTCATTGACGCTTAGTCCATGGGCAAAAGAAGGGGGAAGATACCGCATCCGGCACCTTCCCCCTTCTTGCAATTCAATCAGACACACAGCACCGCAAGCATCTGGTACACCAATTTACCAGAGCCCGCGTGGCATAAGCGGCCCTGCCAGCAAATCAGCCGTTACGCAGGCAAAATACGTGCGCTCATGTCAAGCGGCGCGGCCGAGAACGGCGCCGTGGTAGCCAGGCCATCCACACCCGTGGCCGCATATGCCGCAGCATTTTTCGCATTGATGCCACCTGCCGCAATCAGCGTGCAGTGCGGATCGATTTCGCGCAGCTCCGCAACTAAAGCCGCCAGCTCATCAGCGGGAATCTTGTCGAACTGAATGCCATCAACGCCAGCGCGCGCCAACGCACGTGCCTGGTCGGCGTCGGCTTCCACGAACAGCTTCTTCTCAATGCACTTGCTACGCAAGCTCGGCAGCGCTTCCAAGAACGCGTCGAAGCCGCCCATAAGGCGTGTGTGGTTGTCGAATACCAGCACCGTTTCAGAGAGCCCCAATCGATGCGGGAAGGCGCCACCTGCTGTAACCGCTTTCGTGAGCAGGTCTTTTACGCCCGGCATGCTTTTGCGCGTAGTGAGCACTTCGCATGCGGGATTTGCAGATTTCGCGGCGCTGACCAAGTTGTGCGTTTTCGTGGCAACGGCACTGCAGTGGTCAAGCAGGTTCAAGCAAACTTTCCACGCCTTATGCAGCGCGCCCGCAGGACCCACCGCTACCAGAAGGATGGTACCAGCGGCAACTTGCTCGCCCGAAGGAACAAGCGACTCCACTTCCGCACCTAAATGCTGCAACACACGTGCGGCTTCTTCCGTGGCGCAAACGGTGGCGTCCTCGCGCGTGAAAAACTCGATGCGCGCCGGCTTGTCGCTAATACCAAGCATTTGCGTGGTCAGGTCGATATACGGAACGTCCTCGGCAATAAGCTGGTCAATACGCGCGTCCGAAATGACTACATCCATTGCTACCTCCCGTTTGTGGAAACTTTTAGAGTCATGGTATCACGAACGAGCACTGGGTGCATGAAGACGACCACGCCCCACTTACCGGAAGCAAAAGAAACGAGCACCCCCCTGGAGCGCTTAATCTTCCGGAGGTTCAGGCTGCACCACAATGAAAGAGGCGCTTAAAGCACCTTTCGAATCCATGTTGTTAAAAAAGTGAGCCCGAATTCGAAGTTGTGGTAGGTTGGAAGTAGGTGAAGCCTGCAAATTGCGGCATTTTTTTGATCACAGAACTGCTCTCAGAAAAAGTACTACGGAAAACACCAGGTCGGAGCGCTGCAGTTTTAGAACCAGCGAATGACGCACCGGCGAAGAGAGTTTCGACCTACTTCCAACCTACCACAACTTCGAATTTCACCCTGGTTTTTTAACAACATGATCGGCAAGCACTTCGTCAGACTTTCTCGCATCGCTCCCATTCCGCACCTCTTCCCCCTTGCCGCACCGCGCAAAAAGCAGCCACTACCCGCCCCTCAAAACCCACAAGACACCAAGTGAAACACGTTTCAATTATCCTTGAATAACTCTATTTGTTTCTATTCATATTATTCATGCATATATATAAACAGACCATTGACGTGCGGAAACGTTTATCTATTTTTTATGGACGAATAATGAATTTCTCTTTACATTGGCAAATCGATGAACTACTATGCCTACCGTCGTCAATATGAATAAGAAGAAAAATGAAAGAGGCATGTTATGATTACACGTGTTGAAGCTGTTAAATCACTGCGCAAAGCCAGCAAGCTGGTGCGCCTTTCTTTCCGCGAAAACGGTCCCCGCTCCTTCAAGCGCGGCACGGGTGCGCTGCTGAGCGTTCTCAATGAATCCGAAACTGCTGTTTCTCGCGATGAACTCACCGTTGCCCTGGGTGCTACGCGCGTTGCCCTGAAAGATATCGTGCGCAAAGCTCAGCGCGCCGGCTACGTTGCCATGATTACCGATGCCGAGGGCAATGGCTACACCGTTGAACTCACCGACCTGGGCAAAGAGGTTGCCGCAAAACGCGCTGCCGCCATGGACAAGGCCGCCGAAAACGCTTTGAGCTGCCTGACCGACGAAGAGGTTGAGCAGTTTGCCGCCCTGAACGAGAAGATCTCCCTGGCACTGCATGAGCAGGGCATCTCCGCCAAGAAGAAGGGTCATTTGGTAAGGCGCCACAAGAAGCACAACTGCAAGGGTCATGCACACGCAGGCATGGGCCACGCAGGTAAGGCGAAGGGCCACTGCAAGAAGCACAGCTGCAAGTGTAAGAAGCACTAAGCGTTCGCAACGGCGCAAGCTCGCTATAGAAGCGAAAGAGCAGGTCGATGGCCACCGTGCCACCGACCTGCTTCTGTTTTTTTGCGGCCGAATACCCAGCCTCTAGCCTTTCTCTTTTCGCAAGCCGTTTCTGAAAGAGGAAGCATCTCCTCGCGAAAACTATTGGACAGAACCAATAGTTTTTATATACTAACACCTAGTAAAAACTATTGGATAAAACCAATAGTTTTGAGCAGGTAAAACTTTAGGAGGCTCGCCATGATCACAACGCAAGAGGCAGCTGAAAGGCTATCGATATCACGAAACCGCGTGCTCGATTTGATCAAGGCAGGGCAGCTACGCGCAAAGAAGATCTCGGGCGTTTGGTTCATAGACGAAACATCGGTGGAGACAAGAGCCCGCACGGCAAGCAGGAAAGGCGGCCGCCCCAAACGGGGCAAGGGCAAAAACGAGGTGCGCTTCTCGCTGATGAACCGCGCCCACAAAATCGCGGAAGTCGTCTACGACGAGGGGAAGCGTGAGTTCACATTCATCGGAGAGCTCCTGGACGACAAGCGAGCACCCTTGGGAATCAAGGGGCACTCAGGCGAGGTTCCCCTTGTAAAGTTCAACGACTGGTGGAAGAACCGTGGAATTCCCCGCACCCGAAACGGCCTGGACCGCCTTCTGCTCGACGCGGGAGCGCGCGTACCCGAAGAGCTTTTGTACCGAAACCTAGGCCTTTCACTGTCCGACCAGTATTGGATCAATCCGGCCGAATCGGGGATCACCTGGGAAGACGTCAATTTTTTCGATAATGACTTCGAGCAAGTTGATGCTGCTACCCAATCACTTCCCAATGCGAAAAGCGGGCTGCACGCGCACCCGGACAACACCTCCGACGGTAACCTTACCAAGGAGTGGGTCATTCGCGACGGCGTCCGCATGCTCCGGAAGAGCGGCCTACGGCACGACCAGGAGCCCTTCAACGAAGTCGTCGCGACCGCCCTGCACAAAAGGCTCCTGCACCCCGAAGAGTTTGTCGCCTATCAGCTTGATGCGCAGGGACCTTCGCCTGCCTGCCTGTGCCCCAACTTCCTTACCGACAAAGAAGAATACGTGCCCGCAATATACGTCATGCGGGAGTTCGCGCAAGATGCCCTGACCAGCGATTTCGACCACTACCTGGAATGCTGCGGCCGCCTTGGAGTGCGCGATGCAAGAGCCGCCCTTGAGCGCCTAATCGTTTGCGACGACATCATCGCGAACACGGACAGGCACTTCCGAAACTTCGGAATCATCCGCAACACGGAGACGCTTGAGTGCAGACCCGCGCCCATCTTCGATTCAGGAACGAGTCTTTGGTGCGAGTCCGACCTGGCGACTCTTGCGAAGGGCGACTTCTCCTTTACAAGCAAGCAATTCGAGGCTAGCCCCGCCCACCAAATGCTTCTGGTGGAGGACCTAAGCTGGTTCGATGCAAGCAAAATCGAAGGATTCGTGGACGAGGCGACGAGCATCTTGGCGAAAAACGACCAGATGGAAAAACGGCTGCCTTACCTACAGCGCGCGCTGGAATGGAGAGTTGAGCGCATGGTCAATCTTGTCGAGTGGTCCTAATCGTTGCGCCTGACGCTCGGCACGAACAGCCGCCCGCTCCACCCTCCGCACGAACCGCCGCCCGCCACGCCGTCCACATCCGCACCCTGCACCCGCGCTGCGGCTGCCAGCAAGCGCGTCGTCCGCCCCAACCCACTATCCAACAGGCGCGCTTGTGTAAATCCCCTATGCTTTGCAAACAATGCCCCGTTGGCACCGCAACCGCGGCAATCAGTAGTAAAATGCGAGAGAACTTTTCACCTTACATTTGAAGGAGGAACCGGTGAACGACGAACAACGGGCGAAGCTCATCGAAATGCGCGATTGGATGCGCGGCGAGCTTGCTGCCAGCATCAACTTCTGGCTTGAGCATGGCATGGACGAAAAGAACGGCGGCGTGTATACCTGTCTGGACCGCAAGGGCGACATTTATTCCACCGATAAAAGCGTGTGGATGCAGGGCCGCTGCGGATGGACTTTCTCTTACCTGTGCCACGTTTACGGTAAGAAACCGGAATGGATGGCCGCTGCGAAAAGCGCCATCGACTTCCTGGAAGACCACTGCATCAACCACGAAGCCGGCGACCGTTTGTACTTCACCGTTACCGCCGAGGGCAAGCCGCTGCGTCAGCGCCGCTACTGCTTCTCCGAGGGCTTCTACTGCATTGCAAACGCCGAATACTACGGCCTGACCGGCGAGCAGATTTACCTGAATCGCGCTCGCAAGGCCTACCACATGATCTACGGCCTGAACTGGGGCGGCATGGAAGACCCCACCGGACTGGGCCCCAAGACCATCCCCACCACGCGTACTGGCCGCGCGCTGGGCGACTCCATGATCTTCCTGAACATCATTGGCATCATGCGCCGCGTTGACCCCGCCAACATCGAGGAATACGACAAGCACTCGCGCGAAATGTGCGACAACATTGTGAACTACCACTACCACCCCGAACTGGGCTGCACGCTGGAAAGCGTTGACCCGCAGGGCAATCCCCAGCTGTGGTACACCGATGGCCGCGTGGTAAACCCTGGTCACGACATCGAGTGCAGCTGGTTCATGATGGACGAAGCAAACTACCGTGGCGACAAAGAGCTGCACGAAACCGCCGAGAAAATCTTCCGCCAGGCCATCGAAGCCGGCTGGGACAAGGAATACGGCGGATTGCTGTACTTCATCGATGCGAAAGGCCTGCCGCCCGAGGCATACGAGCACGACATGAAGCTATGGTGGCCCCACAACGAAATCATGATTGCCGCATCTAAGGCGTATCGCGACACCGATGACCCGTATTTCTTCGACTGGCTGGTGAAGACGGTGGATTACGCCCGCGAGCACTTCGCCGACCCCGAATACGGCGAATGGTACGGCTACCTGCGCCGCGACGGCCTGCCCACCATGCCGTCCACCAAGGGCTCCACGTTCAAGGGCCCCTTCCACGTGCCGCGCGCACTGTGCATGAC
>CAKTVK010000051.1 GCA_934623455.1 uncultured Eggerthellaceae bacterium
GAGGAAACGAAGAATTGCGCTGCGTGCGATGCGGTTGATGGCGCCGATGACGTCGATGGTGCCGATAGCGTAAACGGAGCAAACGGCAAAGACGAGTAATCGCGTGACAAATTACCCCACCTTTTGTCAACATTTCGAGCATTTGAAAACCCGAGGCGCCCTGCGTGCCTCGGGTTTGCGTTCTGCAGAGGTATATAGTCTGGGTTGAGATGTTTTCTGCCGCGATGCCGCCTAGAGATGTGGCGTCGATAAAAACGACCCACTTTTCGGTGGATTTTCTTCTATGCAGCTATCGGAAATCAGCGTTTCCCCAGGTCGCGAAAAAGTAAGTCTTGGCTAACCAACAGAAAAATGGTGCATTTTTCTCATGTTGTTGAAAAAACAGGTTGTAATTCGAAGTTGTGATAGGTTGGAAGTAGGTCGCTCTCTCGCTTTTGCGATAAACTTTAATGTAAACAAAAAAGAATAATTATGAACTGGTGCTTTACCGATGGTCATCTCGCACGAGTATCGTGTTTACCAGAAAACACCCTGATTTTCACTCTTGACCTACTTCCAACCTGCATCAACCTCGAATTTCGGCCCCAAAATCCAACAGCATGAATCCCACGAAGTAGTAAATCGCTAGAAAGATTGAAATTGTTGACAAAAGGTGGGGTAATTTGTCAACAAAAAGTGATGCGCGGCACGGAATCGTAACGCAAATTGCACACGGCGAATGTTTGGGGGTTGACCCCCCCCTGTTCGGCGGCGATACTGGAAACGCACAACCGAATATTGAACTGCGCTGTTGGGTTCTTGGGAAGGAAGTAAGCCTTTCCAAGTTGGATGAATGGGGTGAGAAGCCCCGCGAGTCGGTCACCGTGATGCTGCACCTTTCCTTTGAATGCGGGGAGGGGAGCGGATAAGTCGGACCTCCGTTACCGCCGGCGTAGGCGAGAACCGCCAGCACCGGGGACCCGCCAGCGTACCAACCATCACGCGTGAGCAATTTAAGCGAAGCGGCCAAGCTAGCCGCAAAACTGCGAAGCGAGCGAAGCGAACGTGATTTCGAAGAAACGCCAGCGATTCCATTTCGGGGCCGCTGGCGTTTTCCATTTCTTTTCGGTGTGGGGAACGTGCACAACGCAACAATGTCGCTCGCGCGAAAGCGCGCGCTGCATAAGCGGGGTGCGCAAAGGTGTGCGGCTCATACCGGGCACGCACAAAGGACGCGCGCCGCATAGGCGGGGCGCAAGAAAACAAGGGACAAGGAAACGAAAGGAAGGGAAATGCAGAAAGAGAAGAAACGCATGCGCGGCGCGCTGAACGTCTTCCTGTCGCTCGTGCTTGCGGCGGGTCTGCTGCCGGTTCTGCCGACAGCGGCCGCAGCCGACGAGCCCGCGACGGCGGAGCTGGGAAGCGTGCACGTGACCGTGGAGAACACCACGTTCACCGCGCCGGTTGACGACGAGGCGCCCGCCTGGACGGGCAAGCTCGTGGACACCACCGTGGCGCTTGCCGCCGACTCCACCATGATGAGCTGCGTGCAAGCCGCCATCACGTCCGCCGGCAAGACCTACGAGATGAAGAACTCCACTTACATGAGAAGCATCGCGGGCTTGGGCGAGTTCGATGGCGGCGAGCAATCCGGCTGGATGGGCACGCTGAACGACTGGTTTACGAACCAGACCTTCGATGCGTTCACCGTGGCCAACGGCAAGCTTTCCGCCGGTGACGAGATTCGCGTGATGTACACGTGCACCGGATACGGTGCCGATCTGGGCGGGGACTTTCTCAGCACGGACAAGTCGCTCAAATCCATCGAGTTCTCCGCTGGCACGCTGGACAAGGAGTTCAGCGCATCCGAGCATGCCTACACGCTGACCGTGCCACAGGGCACCGCATCGGTGAAAGTGCTGCCCACGGCCGCCAACAAGAACTATCAGGTGCGCACGTTCGCGAGCGATACCCTGTATAAGCGCACGGCGGATGTGCCCGTGACCGATGGCGCCACCATTACCGTGAAGAGCGGCTACGCGAACATGGATGCCGCGAACGATGCAGCGGATACAATCACCTATACGTTTACCGTGAAGGTGGGCGGCGAAGCCCCCGAACCTGCGGCAAAAGTCATTGACAGCGGCACGCTGAATAACGCCACGTGGACGGTGTACGATAACGGCGTTTTGAAGCTGGGCAAGATCGACGGCACCGATGGCAAGATGCGCGACAGCAGCCAATGGAGCACACCGGCCTATTCCAAAAAGTACGGCAAGTCCATCACCTCCATTGTGATTGACGAAGGCATTACGTATCTGGGCAATTACGTGCTTGCCCAGCTGACCTCGGCTACGTCTATTTCGTTCCCTGCAAGCTTGACCGATATGGGAACCAATGCACTGTACGGTTGCAGCAGCGTTACGGAATACCATTGCGCCGAGGGCGGCAGCCTTGTGATTGACGGGAATTACCTGCTGAAGGATAACGGCGCAACGCTTCTGAAAATTCTTGACCCAACGCTTGTTACGGGTGCGGTCACGCTGCCGGCAACGGTAACGGCCATTGGCGAGCAGTTCCGCGGCATGACTGCCATGACGAGCATTGAGCTTCCTGCCGGTCTGAAGAAAATGGGTGCGTATGCGTTCGCTAATTGCACGGGTTTGACCGAGGTTACCGTTCCTTGCAATTTGACCGATGATGATTACGCATTCGCGGGTTGCAAAAATCTAACCTCCATTACTTTTTCGGAAGGCGTTACGAGCGTTATTAATGGCGGCATTGGCTATCTGAAGAATCTGACCACCATCAATTTCCCTTCGACGCTGACCGAGCTCAGTGGCGGCGCCATCAGCAATAGCGTGACCACCATCACGTTCGCTGAAGGCTGTGCTTATGCGTTTGAAAATGGCGTTATCACCAAAACTACCGATGCTGGCAAAGAGATCGTCAAAGTGCTTTCGAGCGCCTCAGTTGTCGATGAAAACGGCGTGCTCACCATCCCCGAAGGCGTTACCGCTATCGGAGCGAGCGCGTATGAACGCCGCAGCGACATTAAATCCATCGTGTTCCCCAGCACGTTGAAGACCATTGGTGATAGTGCGTTTGCAAGCTGCGCGAATCTTACGGGCGAGCTTGTTATCCCCCAAGGCGTGACTACGCTCGAGCGGTTTGCTTTTGGCAGCACGGGTATTACGAAGGCCGTGATTCCTGCTGGTGTGACCGAAATTGGCAATCAGCTGTTCGATTATTGTGAGAGCTTGAAAGAGCTGGTTGTTGGCAGCAATGTGAGCGATTCGATCTGCAATTCTTGCCCTGCTCTTGAAACTATCACGGTGACCGAGGGCGTTACCGCTATTACGAATAATGCTTTCAGGGCGTCGAAGGCAGAGGACCACAACGCGTTGACCACGCTCAATCTTCCCGCTAGCCTTCAAACGTTAGAGGCGTCGGCTCTGAAGAACAATATGGCGTTGACCACCATCAACTGTGCGGAAGGCGGCAATTTCGCATTTGCGGACAATCTTTTGACGAAACCTGCTGACCATGCTCTCGTGTATGCGCTGCCCTTGATCAGCGGCGCGTTTTCGGTTCCCGAAGGAACAACGGAGATTGGCAGCAGCGCTTTTATCAACTGCGCAAACATCACTTCGGTTTCTTTCCCCGAGGGTTTGAAGACCATTGGCGCGAAGGCATTCGAAGAAGGTCGTGATGGAAGCCTTGCTGGCGAGCTGGTTATTCCTAGCACGGTTACGTTTATCGGCGATTACGCGTTCTCTAATTGCACGGGTTTGACTAAGGTGAATTGCCTTGATCCGGCGACACCTACCGATATCACTTATGGTGCGCGCGTGTTCCAATCTTGTACGGGTGTGACCGAGGTCCATCTGCCCCAGGGATTGACAGCATACGATGGACTTTTCTATAGCGCAACGAAGGTAACCGTGCTTGATATTCCCGAAACGGCAACTTCGCTTGGCGGCAACGGGCAGAATTTCCGCGGCATGATTGCGCTGCGCAGCGTGTCTATGCCGGGCGTGACTGCACTGGGGTATATGGATTTTTACGGAAACAAGAACCTGGAAACCATTGATTTGTCGGGCGCTGTTTCTATTGGTGACACGTCTTTCAACAATATGGGCGTGAACATGAAAGAGCTGTACCTGGGTAAGCAATTGACATCGTTCGGCAATAACACCATGACGTATCCGGCGTTCATCTATTATGCCGGCTCCCAGGAGGATTGGGGCAAAATCGAGTTCGGCAGCAAAGTTGCCGAGCGCATCGAGCAATACGGCACAACGGTCGTATACAACTACAAAGCGGCTTCTGAGCCTTTGACCGTGGTGTCCCAGCCCGCGAACATTTCTGCGTACAAGGGCCTGGTATCCCAAGAGGCAACGTTTGATGTTGCTATTCCCGAAGGCGCTACTGCGTATTATTACTGGTACGATGCCAACGGTGCATGCGTGAGCGCGGGCACCAGCGCAAGCTTCACTACTGCCTCCTCCACGCTGGGCGACTTCACGTACTACTGCGTTGCCAAGGCAATTGCCGCCGATGGCACCGTGAGCACCGTTAAAAGCGCGCCGTTTACCCTGACGGTATCTGAGCTTACGGGCATTTTCCAGGGCTCCGGCACCGAAGAGGATCCCTACCTGCTGAAAACCGCTCAGGACCTGGCAAACCTTTCCTCTATCGTGAACAGCGGCGAGTCCTACGAGGGCAGCGTGTTCAAGATGGCGGCCGATATTGAGCTGCCGGCCGGCTGGACGCCTATTGGCGCCACGAAGGACGGCTCGGACGATATTCAGGGCGGCAAGAACCTGAACGCGTTCCGTGGCACGTTCGATGGCGATGGCCACTTGCTGACCGTTCCCGCTGGTGAGAAACCCCTGTTCAATTACGTATGGGGCGCTACCATCAAGAATCTGAACATTTACGGTTCGCAGGTCAACGGCTTCGGTCTGATTGACAAGTGGGTGGGCATCGGCCTGTCCGGCACGGGCGTAACCATCAGCGGTGTCACCCTGAAGGCGGGCACGAGCACCTTGAAGTCCGGCCTGTTGGGCGGCGTGATCACCACGAATCCTTATGGCGGTGTGCCTGCCGCGTATGTGGCAAGCATCAGCGACTGCACCATTGAAGAGGGCGTGACCATTGGCTACACCGGCACGGAAGATATGATTGGCTCCTTCGCCGGCCGTTTCCAGGGCACCATGGAGAACTGCGTGAGCCACGCTACCGTGAAGGGCACGAACTTTGTTGGCGGCATCATTGGCACGCGCGACAACGCGCTGGGCACGTGCGCGGTGACCGGCTGCACGTTCGACGGCACCGTTGAGGCCAGCGGCAAGAACGCCGGCGGCATTGTGGGCGGCGGCTACGAGAACTCCACCGCTCCGAACGGCATTCACGTGTCAGTAAATGATTGCGTTTCTTCCGGCACGATTTCCGGCAAAGAGAACGTGGGCGGCATCCTGGGTGGCGACGAGTACATCGCGCAGGCATGGAACGGCTACACGTTCAAGAACAACACGTTTAATGGCACGGTTTCCGGCCAGACGAACGTGGGCGCCATTATTGGCTTCTACGACTCGCTAAACAAGTGGGACGACATTTCCGGCAACACGTTCACGCACGGCTGCGGTGCCGATAAGGGCTTTGGCAAGGTGTGGATCGTAGACACGAACCACGCGAACCCCACGGCTATCGAGGGCGTGAAGTACGTGAATACCGAGACGAGCGTTGCGGGTTGCCCCGAGGTTACCGGCTGCGCTTGGAAGACGGGCTTCAACCGCACTGACGACCCGCTGGGCGCCGACGCGAATGCGCTGTGCAAGATGCAGACGTACTTCGAGGTATCCACCGCTGTTGCGGCTGACGGCGCTGGTGCCGCTCCCGCCGCCGTGCGTGCTGGCGACACTGTGACGGTGGACGTGTCCGTTTCCGCGAACGACGGCGTTGCGGCGCTGTCCGGCACGCTGGACTTCGACCCTGCCGTGTTCGAGCTTGTGAGCGTTTCGAAGGGCGCGGGCCTGTCCGAGGGCGCGTCGTTCCTGCCGGCCGAGGGCGCGGCTGAAACCTTGTTCAGCTTCTACGGCAACGAGGCCGCAGCTGATGCGGAGGGTGGCATCGTGGTCGCCACCGCCACGCTTAAGGCTTTGAAGGCCGCCGATGCCGCGACCATCGGCGTGAAGGACGCCACGGCAGCCATCGCGGGCGACTCGCTTGACCATGCCGCGACCGTTGGCCGCGTTGCCACGCTTGACGTGCTGGCGGATGCCACGCTGGGCGACGCGAACGGCAACGGCCGCGTGAACATCGTGGACGCGCAAGTGGTCTACGACATGGCGACCGGCGCCTACGGCGCGGATTACGCCGCTCTGGCGCTTCCCGCCGGCTGGACGCGCGCGACCTTGCTGTGGGCCGCCAACGTCAACGGCGACGACGCCATCGACGCGGTTGACGCGTTCGCCATCCAGCGCTTCGTGCACTACGGAGCCTGGGCGTAAGGCTTTCTGCCGGGTCGGGCGGCATCGTCCTTCCGGCCCGGCCCGATTGAGGCCTATCCGCTGTTGCCGGCTGTGGAACGGGGGACGGAGGTTTGTTCCAACCGTCCCCCGGTCGGCAATCCTTCATGTTGTTGACAAATTACCCCACCTTTTGTCAACAAAAAATCCGAGGTGCTGTTTGCCCTCGGATTTTTCTTGTGCTTTTGTTTCTTTGCCGTAAGTCCTTGCCAGCCAGTGCGTCGAATCGCGACGAATTGTTGACAAAAGGTGGGGTAATTTGTCAACAGGTGGCGCGCGCGTTCTTTTCTTCGCCGTAAAGCTTGAGCGCTTCGGGGGAGACAATGAATCGTGCGGCGCGCGGAAGCACGCGTGCGATAAACGGCTCGGTGCTGTCAAGCGGTTCGCCATCGAACTCAATGGGCAAGCCGGGAGTAGCTTCCACTTTCACTTCGCGTGCGCGATGCACTTCCACGTTAGAGGATCTGCCAGGGAATTCGCCGTTTCTATCGAGCAGCGCCGCGCCGAGCGCTGGAAGTAGGCCCAACGCATTAGCGGTCTTCAAGACGGCCACATCAAGCATGCCGTCGCGCGGGTCGGTATCGTGCGCAACGGGAATGTCGAACTGTATCTTAGAATGGTTGATAAGGACAACGCCCACGCCATCGCTTTCAATCACGTTGTTGTCAAGCGTGAGCTTCATATGCGCGACTTTCGGCGTGATGTTTGTGGCCGCAGCAGCGAAGTATGCCACTTGGCCCAGCTTTTGCTTGGATGCAGCTGCGCCTTTCATGATGATTGCATCGTAGCCCGCACCCGCCATAATGTTGAAGCCGTGGCGCTTGCCAGCCACTTCGATTTCCGCCACATCGAAATCAAGCGTTTTCCCGGCGCGCACCATTTCCGCCAAGGCATGGGGCTCGTTGGGCTGCGCAAGGTTCGCGCACAGCAAGTTCGCCGTGCCAGCGGGGAAGGGTACCAGCGGAATGCCCGTGTTGGCAAGTTCGTGGCTCACTGTGGCAATGGAGCCATCGCCGCCGCTGATAACAACTGCGTCGAAATCCTGCGCATCGTGCAAAAACGCGCGTAAATCGGTACGACCATCTGTTGCGCGCAGCACAATTTCGTCGTTATCTTGTGAAAAAGCACGAATAAAATCGTAAATCGCGCCTTCTTGGTAGCCAGATGCCAAGTTGTTGATTATCAGAAGTTTCACAGAACGCCTTTCTCTTGTTAAAATAGACGCTACCATATTTTTACAGATTCAGCTCAAAGGGTTGCTTAAGTGTTTATATCAAATCGAGAAAGCTTTCGAGCTTTTATTGAACGTGCGTCTTCCTCTTCTTTTTTAGCGATTGATACCGAGTTTCTGCGCGAGAAAACGTATTACGCGAAACTGTGCCTTTTGCAAATTGCTACCGAAAACGAAGTTGCAATCATCGATCCTTTTAAGGTGGGGTCGCTTACGCCGCTGGCCGCACTTTTTGAAGACGAGGCGATTGTCAAGGTCTTTCACGCGTGCGACCAGGACATCGAGATTTTGTATCACGAGATTGGCGTTGCGCCCAAGCCGCTGTTTGACACGCAAGTTGCTGCGGCGTTGTTGGGGCACCCCAAGCAAGTGGGTTATGGCGCGCTGGTGCACAGCATTTGCGGCGTTACGCTGAAGAAAGCCGATTCGTTTACCGATTGGTCGGTGCGTCCCTTGTCGGACTCTCAGATCAAATACGCGGCCGATGACGTGATTTACCTGGCAAAAATGTATGGCCCCATTGTCGAAAAGTTGGAAAAAGCAGGCCGTTTATCCTGGTTGAAGCATGATTTTGACGAATTGTGCGATCCCACGCGCTTTACCGTTGATCCGCGCAAGCGGTTTCGTCACCTGAAGCGCGGCAACCAGCTTACGCGCAAGCAGCTTTCTGCAGCGCGCGAGTTGGCGGCATGGCGCGAGCAGCGGGCGGAAAGCCGAAACATTCCGCGCAAGTGGGTTATGACCGACGAGCAGATTGTTGAGATTTGCAAGCGCGAATCCCGCACCATTGATGATTTATTCCTGGTGCGCGGCGTGCGCGAGAAGCTTTCAACGCGCGATGCGCGCGAGGTGGTGGCGCTTTTATGCAAAGGCATGGACCTGCCGGAAGACGAATGGCCCACAACGGGGCGCAGCGATCGCAACGAGCGCAACGTTGATGTTGAAGTGGGTCTTATGGGTGCGCTTTTGCATTTGCGCGCACGCGAGGCGGGCGTTGCTCCTCAGGCGATTGCGTCCACGAGCGACCTGGCGGCGCTGGCGCGGGGTCACAAAGAGGACAACGAGCTTTTGCGTGGCTGGAAATACGAGCTGGTGGGCAAGGAGTTCGAACAGCTGTTAGGCGGCAAAATTGCTTTAAGCTTCAATAAAGGAAAGCTTGTTGTTACGCTGCTCGGTGCGTAGTTTTGCTTTCTGCGTCACTTCTGCGTCACGCTTTGTTCTCGCTTCGGTAACAAAACCTTCCTATGTTTTTCGCCCTGGGAGCACTATGCCATAATCAACAGAAACGTAGGAAATGGAAAGGAAAAAGAAATGAGCTATGCCTTTCTTGTCATTGTTACTCTGTTGATTGGCTGCGCTGTTACGTGGGATGTCAACCACCAACTGAAGAAATATGCACGTGTGCCCATCTCGAATGGTTTGACAGGCGCTCAGGCGGCAAATACCATGCTTCATCATTACGGCATTTACAACGTTACGGTAAGGATGGGGAGCGAAGGCCAAGACCATTTCGACCCGCGCAATAACTCTATTTCGCTTTCGCCTTCGGTGTATAACGGTAGAAGCATTACAGCGGCGGCAACCGCGTGCCACGAGGCGGGCCATGCGTGCCAATACGCGGAAGATTACACTCCCATGAAGATTCGCGGCTCTTTAGTTCCCGTTGCAAGCCTTGCGTCGAATGCTTGGATCTTCCTGTTGCTTGCGGGCATGTTATTGCAGGCAAGCGGCCTGGTCACAGCGGCTATTATCATGTACGCTTGCGTGGTTCTGTTCGAGCTGGTCACGCTTCCCGTTGAATTCAACGCGTCGAACCGCGCGAAAGCCTACATGCAGCTTGCGGGGTATCAGGGCGCGGACATTTCCGGCCCAAGCGCTGTTTTGCGTTCCTGCGCCATGACGTACGTGGCTGCCGCGCTTACCTCTATCTTGCAGCTGCTGTGGCTGGTTAGCCAGAACCGCGATTAGCGCGGTTGCGCACGTGTGGCTTTGAAATGCGGGAAAAGGGGAGTTAGAAGCGTTTATGGCGGGAAAATCTCAAACTACGCGTGATGCGCTTTCGGTCTCTGCGGCAATTCGCCTGGTCAAGGAAGAGCTTGACGCATTGCTGCTTTGCATTGAAGGCGAAGTCTCGCAAGTCTCCAACAAGCCGGGCTACAAAGCGGTCTATTTCACCATTAAGGATAAAAGCGCCGCGCTGCCGTGCATGATGTGGGTAAACCGCTATGCGCAGGCAAACGTTGAGCTGAAAGTGGGCGCGCTGGTGCGCGTGACGGGCAAGCTTTCCATCTATGCGGCGAAAGGCACCATGAACTTCGAGGTGTCGTCGCTCAAGTTGGCGGGCGAAGGCGACATTCGCCTGAAAATTGCCCAACTTGCGGAAAAACTCACGAAAGAGGGCTTGACCGATGTGCGCCGTAAGCGTGCAATTCCCGCGCTGCCGGAAAAGATTGGCCTGGTCACTTCGCCGCGCGGTGCGGCCGTGCACGACGTGCTTAGAACGCTGCGCCGCCGTTATCCGTTCGCGCAGGTGTTGCTTGCGGGTGTTCCTGTTGAGGGTGCCGATGCCCCGCGTTACCTTGTGACAGGCATGAAGACCGTGGTGGATGCCGGTGCCGAACTGGTGCTGGTGGTGCGTGGCGGCGGATCATTCGAGGATTTGATGCCGTTCAACGATGAGCGCCTGGCGCGCACGATTGCCGCATGTCCCGTGCCGGTGGTAACCGGTATTGGTCACGAGCCCGATACGACCATCGCCGATCTAGTGGCGGATTTGCGCTGCTCAACGCCAACTGCGGCCGCAGAAGCAGTGAGCCCCGAAGATGGCTACCTTGATGGTGTGCTGGCTCAAAGTGCCGACAAGATGAAAAGCTGCGTTGAGCGGAAGCTTCACTTGGAGGCGTTGCGGCTGGATGGTCAGGTGCGTCGTCCTTTGTTCCGCGATTCCCAAGCGCTTTTGTCGCAAGAATGGATGGGGCTTGATTACAGTGCGGAAAGGTTGTCGCGCGCTATTCCCATGAACATCATGCGCGATAAAAGCAGTTTGGATGCTGCTCAAGCAAGTTTGAGGAAGCTTTCTACCACGCTTGTCGCCGCCGATAAGCAACGTGTTGCCGATATGTCTCAGCGGGTGAGCAAGGCCGTTGCAGCAAATCTTGATCGTTTTGGCGCGCAGCTTTCCCTTGCGGCAGCGCAGGTGAACTCGCTTTCGCCGTTAGCGGTTTTAGGTAGGGGATATTCCATTGTCTTTAATGGAGAAGGCGGCGTTGTGCATAATGCAGGCGCGGTGCATGTGGGCGACGACGTTCACGTTCGCCTTGGCAAAGGCTCGCTTTCTTGTAAGGTGAATGCAATTGATGCGGAAGACCATGCTCATGATAAGGAGAAATAATAATGGAGGATATGCAGGAAAACGTGGCAGCGCAGACTGCCGGCAGTGTGGATGAGCTCACGTTTCGCCAGGCTATGGCCGAGCTTGAGCAGATTGTCGATCAGCTTGAGAGCAACACGCTTGAGCTTGAGGACAGCCTGCAAAAATACGAGCGTGGCGTGGCGTTGATCGTTTCATTGAAGGGCCGCTTGAATCAGGCGCAGCAGAAAGTGGATGTGTTGATGGGCGAGCTTTCCGGCGCAACCGACGACACTACGCAGGACACCACGCTTTCGTAGACGCCCGCAGCCGATAGCTCTTCATAGGCGCGTATGCCGTGTTCGGCGATTTTTCATGCCTTCTGTCATTTTTTCCTTGACGAACGATGCGAACTGGTAAGTTTTTGGTGTGCGCCCTTTTCTGACAAGGATGTTCAATTTACAATAGGATAGTTCAAGCACTATAACGGTAAATTACAGAGAGGAAGCATTGATGAACGTTTTGGTATTGAACGCCGGCTCATCATCGGTGAAGTATCAGCTGCTGCACGTTGAAACGAAGGAAGTTTTGACCAAGGGTGCCTGCGAGCGCATTGGTGCCGACGATGGCATTTTCACTCATGGCATGAAGCCGAACGAGGTAAAAGAAATCGTTCCCATGCACAACCATGAGGAAGCGATTGCCCGCGTTCTGAAATGCCTGGTAGAAGGTGAGACCGCTGTTCTTGAGAGCCTTGACCAGATTGACGCTGTTGGTCATCGCATCGTTCAGGGCGGTAAATACTTTAAGGGTTCCACCATTGTTGACGATGACGTTATTGCCAAGATTGACGAGCTTGCCGAACTTGCTCCCTTGCACAATAAGCCCGCGCTGCAGGGCATTTACGCGTGCCAGAAGCTTATGCCGGGCACGCCGATGGTCACCGTGTACGACTCCGCCTTCTTCTTCACCATGCCCCAGAAGGCTTACATGTACCCGATTCCTTACGAGTACTACGAGAAGTACGGCATCCGCAAGTACGGCGCTCATGGCACGTCCCATAAGTACGTTTCTCGTCGCGCCGCTGAGTTCTTGGGCAAGCCGCTTGAGGAGTTGAAACTGATTACGTGCCACCTGGGCAACGGCTGTTCTATCTCTGCCATCAAGGATGGCGTTGCGGTTGATACCTCCATGGGTCTGACTCCGCTTGACGGCATTATGATGGGCACGCGCTCTGGTTCGATTGACCCCACCGTTGTTACGTTCATCGAGGATCATGAGCATATGACGCCTGCAGAAACGAACACGATGCTGAACAAGAAGTCTGGCTTGCTGGGTATCTCTGGTGTTTCTAACGACGCCCGTGATATTGAACAAGCGTGCGAAGAAGGCAACGAGCGTGCGAAGCTTGCTTACGATATGTATGCATACTCCGTTCAGAAGTGCATCGGTCAGTACATTGCCGTTTTGGGCGGCGTCGATGCTGTTGTTCTGACTGCTGGCCTGGGCGAGAACAGCTCCACGGTGCGCGAGCTTATCTTCAAGGATCTTGAGCCCATGGGCATGAAGATTGATCCCGAGCTCAACGAAGTGCGCGGTTCCGAGCGTGAGATTTCTGCTGCGGATTCCAAGGTGAAAATCCTGGTTATCCCCACGAACGAAGAGCTTGCTATTGCGCAGGACACCTACGATTTGGTTACCGCTGCTCGCAACGCGTAAGGCATCGCAGAAAAGCGCGCTTTGCGGCGCGATTGACGCAAACGACTCACGGTCGGAAAGCGTAAAAAAGAAAAATGGGAAAGAGGGCTTCGGTCCTCTTTCTTTTTTGGGACATGAGGTGCATGTAGCGGGCGAATTGCTTTGCTACACTGGTGCCAGGCCGACAAAAGGAGGTTCCCATGAGGAAATTCATTATCGACACCGACACCGCGTCCGACGATGCCGCCGCTTTGATGCTGGCTGCGCTTTCTCCCGATGTTGAGATTCTGGGCGTTACCACGCTCACCGGAAACGTGGATATCGAGCAATCGGCGCGCAATGCGCTGGCAACGCTCGAGGCGTGCGGCAGCTCCATTCCCGTTTACAAGGGCGCGCTTCGTCCGCTGTTTCGAGAACGCGAGGAAACCATTAGCATCCACGGCGCCGATGGCATGGGCGACTGCGATTTGATTCACCCTAAAGGTGCTGCTCAGGATAAACGGGCGGTTGATTTCATCTTGGAGACCGTTGCCGCGCATCCGGGTGAAATCGAACTGATTGTTTTAGGTCCTGCCACAAACATTGCTCTGGCAATCCTGCAAGATCGGAAAACCATGAGCAAGGTAAAGCATATTTGGTCCATGGGCACGCCCGGCTTCGGTGCGGGAAACGCTTCTCCTGTTGCGGAGTTCAACGTGTTCATTGATGCGGAAGCGTATAAGATTATGCTGGACAGTGGTCTTCCTGTGACCATTTTAGGCTTCGATATGTGTTTGGGTGAGAGTTGCTTTACTTCCAGTGAAGTTGACCAGATTGCCTCAAAGCAAGGCACGCCGGGAGAATTCCTTATGAAGGGTGCCGCGAAGCTCATTGAGTTCAACATTGCAACGCGCGGTAAGCGTCAAGCCGATTTCTGCGATTCGGTTGCCATGGCTGTTGCAGTGTGGGATGACTGCCTTGAAGAAGCGGTGAACTGTTACGGCTACACATGCACGATTGACGGCCCGCTCTACGGTCAGGTAGTGTTCTATCGCGAAGGCGCAACATATGAGTCCAGCCCGCATGTTCCGTATTACAACGCGCGCGTGGTAACGAAAGTGAACACCGAGCTGTATAAAAGCCGTTTCATGGAGCTGTTGGCGCACGAGTGCGTAAGGAGTGCGTAAAGTAAGGGATCGTTTTGACGTTCTAGCGCAAGCGATGCCGGCGACAACGGTCAACCGTGCAATGCTCGCAATAAAAGTGCTCCCTGCGATTATCGCGGGGAGCACTTCTTCATTCGCGCGCTTATGCTGCTGTGCTAGACGGCTGGCGTGGTTTGTAACCTTATTTCGCCTGAGCTTGAACAGCGGTAATAGCGATAACGCCGTAAATGTCCTCGGCAGAGCAGCCGCGGGAAAGATCGTTTACCGGAGCGGCCAGACCCTGGGTGATGGGGCCGTATGCCTCGGCCTTGGCCAGACGCTGAACCAGTTTGTAGCCAATGTTGCCCGCGTCGATGTCGGGGAATACCAAGACGTTTGCCTTGCCGGCAACAGGGGAACCCGGAGCCTTGGAGGCGCCCACGGAAGGAACGATGGCGGCGTCGAGCTGCAGTTCACCATCAAGCAGCACGCTCGGGTCGGTTTCTTTTGCGATCTTCACGGCTTCGGCAACTTTTGCCTGGTCGGCGTTTTTTGCGGAACCGTAAGAGGAATGGCACAGGTATGCCACGGCGGGCTCGCCGCCCGTAATGCTCTTGAAGGAGGCGGCAGCATCAAGACCAATGTATGCCAGTTCTTCGGCGGTGGGCTGAACATTCAGGCCGCAGTCGGAGAACACGAACGTGCCGTTGTAGCCAAA
>CAKTVK010000052.1 GCA_934623455.1 uncultured Eggerthellaceae bacterium
CCCGTGGCCCTTGGCCTTATAGGCCCTGTGCAAACCACCCTTTTGAAGGGTGGTTCATAATCTTAGTAATAGGTTGTTTTTCCGCTTCTGAAGAAGTCGGATTCTTGAGCGATTGCCCGCTTGATTGCATCGTGTCTGTCGTGGTCGTCGTTTGTCCATGCGCGATAAATCGCCCAAGAGCAATAATCGGCAGCCTGCAAGCCGAAGTCGCTTTTTGATTCCATTGGTCTAAGCGTGTACCCAGCTTTACCTCTAAGGTATTCTTTCAAATTCGTTTTGATGGAACCAATTATGGCATTGCTTTTCTTTTGAACCGGAATAGTGTCAGTGAATATGCAGAGATGATCGTATTCGGAAAGAACCCTTTCGTGGAGAATGATATCCTTAATCAAATTTTTCATAATCATCGAAAAGAATCTTTTTTGGTCGCGGATTGTAGGATTTGCCTTGTTTTTTTGGACGACGATGCTGTATATGCGAAACTCACTAAGATGTCTGCAAATTGCGTTAAAGGCCAGATTTCTTGTCAACGGTGAATCTTCCGTTGCGTGAAAGAAGTCATTGCTTCCGTGGCTTTTGCTGAAAGGCAAATTGTTAAGCGCAAGGAGGTATTTCGCATGAAGTAAATCATTGCTAAGTCCAATGGGCTTATCTGTTACTAGCGCGGTATATATGTAATATGGGGAACCGCTTGGGCTGAAGTTGAAGTCACCAGCTTCGTCGAGATAACAATAAAGTATGTGTTTGTCTTCAAAATCGTCTAAAGTCAATTTGCTTTGATTTGTCACGAGCCTTCCTTTCTGGTTTTTAGCATTATAAGACTAAACTGCGAGGCGCATGATTTCACTCATTCATTATGGCTACCGTTTATGTCTATTTTCGGCGCGAGTTTCTCGACGAAGTCAACTGCTTTTCAGTTACTCCGCCTGTGGTGCGAGAGTGGGGATAAATGCCATCACGGAGCTTTCTTTGCGGGCTGTTGGGGCGACTTGGGCGGCTTTGTGGCTGGGTTTAGTTGGTTTTTAAGTGCGCTAATTTTGGGTGCTTAGAGGAATTTGAACTGAAGAGTTGAGCACCGTATTCTGGACTCGTAAAAATTCTTTGCTTGTATTGCTCCTTTGGCTTATTCCGGGTAGGCTTTGATGAGGTTCGCGTCTTTTAGTCTAATGAGGACAGCGTGTTTAGATAATGCCGCTTGATTTTGAAGTTTGGTATCGTTAATTCATAGTTTATGGGGAGGCTGTAATCTGCGTTAGAAAACGGACGCTCGGGGTGCGTGTCGAAGCTCCTATCGCAAAGAAAGCAGAGTGCAATGATCTCGTCACCAGGTACCAAAGACTTGTTGAAATAAGGAATTGGTAGATGGAAGCCGAATCGTAACCGATGCATATTTTGCTGAAAATCTCATGTTTATCGATAGCAGAATGGATGAGATTCTTGCAGAAGCCCTGATTATCCACTATCGGGACAACATCAAGCGTGTCGCGGATGTCGTTGGCGTGTTGGAAGAAGACAACCCCTTGGATTTTCCCGTGGAGAGTCTTTACCGCTACAAGGTCAAGAAGTTTCTGGTGGCGGTCGCTCTCGGCTTTCAGCCGAGTAGGCGCTGGGATGGAAGGGACGAGGCGAATGGCGGCTATATAATCGTCACGACCTCCGGGGACGCCGTTGCCTACCATACCTACAACAGGGATTTGTTCGAGGACTATCTTCTTGATTCAACTCATTTTGAGAGGGGATCAACCTCTAGGCACGACTTTGCGAGCCTCTATTCATCGGGCAAGAACACGCTCTTGAATCTCAATCTGCAAATCAGATTCTAAATCAAGATCTGGACGGATCGGTCTTTATCCGCTATCTTCGCAGTAGTGAGAGGAGTGGCTCTATGACTGGCAGCATAATTGAATGCGAGATAAACTTCCTGTCGTTCGAAAGGGCATGCGAGCTGGTGCCGCCAGAGTTTCTTCCAGCTTACGAGTGGTTTTCCCAGCAAGAAGGGACTCATATCCCCAGGTTGCCTCGGGGTGACGACGCTCCCAACCTATCGGTCGATATAAAGCTTGCGGCCATGCGTGGGATCCATAGCCCGAACTACAGGGAGCTTGCTTCGAGGGGCGCAGGCAAAACCAAATATGCCCTCAGCGTGTATTCTGCTGCACCGAAAAGGCGGTCGAGCCTCAATACGTTTTACGATGATCAGGAACTTATCGTTCGAGACGATAAGACCTGGACGATCGAGTACTGCGAGCAAAAAGCCGTCGAGGGCAGGCTGAAGACCGACAGATCGAACGACCATCTGATGAACAATCTTGTCGACGGGGTTCCCGTTGCCGTCATGATTGGCGTTCCAGAGGGCGGATACGTAATCGAAGGACTTGCTTACGTCGAGAGATACGACCCCAATACTGGCATGTTCACTTTGCACGGCCCCGTTTCTGCTGAGGCCGATGGGGTGAGCTTCTATTCGGAAACGGCCATGCAAGACCTTACGCCAAGCGAATTGAAGGCGCTGAAGGAAGCCGATCTGCTCGATGAGAGGGCTCGGCGCACCGCCGAGGTCATCAGGCGCGAGAAGCAATCTGAGTTTCGAAAAATGCTCCTTTCGGCTTATCGCGGGCAATGCGCAGTTACGAAGACCAGCGTTCCCGAGGTGTTGCAGGCTGCCCATATCGATCCTTATCGTGGGAAAAAATCGCAGGTGGTTACGAACGGCATGCTTTTACGCGCCGACCTGCATTTATTATACGATTCCCATTTGATGACCGTGCTTCCCGATTCGTTTGAAATAGTAGTGAGCGAGGCGGTGAGGGAACCTTTGTACAGGGAACTCGACGGCAAAAGAATCATCGTGCCCTCCAATGCCGATGAGCGGCCAAGCGAATATCTGCTTGATTTACACGCTCGGGAGTTTAAGTCGATTCAAAGGCTTCTTGCGTAGCGGCCGATAATGCTAGCTTTGTCTGGGATGTTGAGGCATATGCATCGAAGACCGCATCTTTCAATCGAGGGATGCGCCGAATGGGCAATTGCTTTGTTGCAAAGAAAGGTTGACGGCCGCTGGAGGATGGAACTTTGCCTGAAAGCATTTGCGGAGTGCAACCCAACCCTGCGGCGAGGTGCGAAAAGGATGGCTTATGCCTGATTGACGGGAACGTGAGTATCGAGGGCATTATGCTCCGAACACGGTGCTATATGGCCTGGTCGGGCGGATCTCGGCTCGGCTAATCGTTTCAAAAGGAGGTTTTCATTGCTGTTGAGCATGTCGTTGGGTCCCGAGCGGTATGAGCATGACGTGCGCTACCTCGTGAAGTTTGTCAAGGAAGAAGCATGGGCGGATGAATTGCTAGATGGCTGCTTGTTCATGAACGCTGCCGGCTTTTACGCCAGCAAAGAAAAGGAACAGGGCGATGACCGGGAGGGCGCAATCGCCAACACTGGGATTTTCAGGAACACGGATCGCGCGATTTACTGTATGTACTCGGTTTATTTGTCGGACGTCATAGACGATGGGTTTGATGTTCCGATGCGGGTCGTTGAGGACTTTGGATGCTCGGATGGCTTCGCCGTGGTGCTGCGCTTTGACGAGTTCGACAAAGCTCTCAGAACCCTAGGGACGGATGATTATGGGCTTGAGGCTGGGCTTGTGAGTTATGGTCGCGTTCCCGAGAAAGACGCACCTGCCCTTTTAGCGATGGATCAGAATATCCCGCTTTTTATCAAAAGGCCTGAGTATCAGCACCAGAAAGAATATCGCATTGTGGTAGGAAAATCTCTTACTCGAAGGACGCCCGCGCGCGAACTGGATGGGGAGATGGTCCCTTTTATCGACGAGGAACAGCCCTTTGAAGCGATTCGATATCGGTTTCCGAGCGACTTACGCGCATTTGCTAAAAAGGTTCCGATGCGGTCTATTGAACTTAGGGATGATTTCTACCGTTTCGATTTGAGCGATTGGAATGAAATGTAGGGATTCTACCCAAATATGGTTTTTGCCGATTGCGCTGTATTCGCGGTGTCTTCCTGGCGGGAATTCTGTCTGCATGACGTTACGAAAAAGGGCGCCTTGCGACGCCCCCTTCTGACTCATTACCGTGTCTTTATCGCGCTAGCTTAGTCTTGTCAATGCATCGATTATTTCGGCTTCGAGCTGGTTTTGCTGGGATGCGGTCAGTTTATCGGAGGTGCGAACGACGACCGTGCCAATCACCTTATGGGAACCGCTTGAGAGAATCGAGCCATCAAAGGCAGCAAGGTACGCATCGCGCTTTGTGGCATCTTCCTCGGTCTTGTAGACCTCGATGCTTCCGCCGGCATCGGTTCCTTTGTCGATGATGTCAGAGCCGTAGATGCTGTCAACATCGAGAAGAGTCGGCGCCAAGAAGAAGACTTGCGCTGTGTAGCCTCCAGCTTTACCGAGATGTTTGTTGGGATCGTTGTCTTCCGTTGCGGCGGCGATTTCCCCAACGTCGGGAACGGTCCTCAGTCGCTCTACGACATATGCTTCGGTTGGCTCAGTTACCAGCTTCATTTGTTCAATGCTGTCTTGTACCGCTTGCTCGGCGTTTTCAAGGCTCTTTAGCTGTTCCGTGTAGGAAGTTGCCTTGAGTTCATCTGCCAGGGCGTTGACCTCCTCAACGGAAGAAGGGGTCTTCGGTTCTGCGAACTCGATGGTCTTCATCGTGGAGATTGTATCTTGTAGCGCTGTGATGGTTTGGGGGTCGAGCGGCTTTTCCTCTGTTGCCGAAAGAGCCTCAGCGTTCGGTATTTCTTTTTGGATGGCCTCAACTTCGCTCTTGATTCGCGTCGTCTGTTCGCTCAAGGCCTCCTACTCCGTTCTTCGGTAGGCTGTCGCCCGCGCAGCGCCGGTCTTCTCGATTGCTCCTTCTCTCTGAAGCTTGGAGAGGATGCGCTCCAAGGTGCGCTGGCTCATTGTCGGATTGGCATCCATGATGTCGCGCTTCGTCGCTGTGCCGACGAGCGATTCGAAATACGCGCGAATCGCATCTTCGTTGCTTGCCGAAACCGATACCAGAGAAAGCCTGTCATCGAGGTCTCGGTAGCACGCCGCCACGATGCCGAGCATGTATGTTACGAACGGCATGTAGTCGCCCTCGCCGGCCTGCCAGCCGATCGAGCTTGCAGCTAGCGCTTCGTAATAGGTCTCCTTCGTCCTCTCGATCTCCTTCTCAATCGATATGTACTTGCCGACGGTGTACCCGCTTCGATACAGGAGAAGGAGGGTCAGGAGCCTGCTCATGCGTCCGTTTCCATCATTGAAGGGATGGATGCTCACGAAGTCGAAAACGAAAGCTAGCGAAACCAGCAGGGGGTCATACGTTCCTTTGGAAATATGGGTCGAGTATTCCGAACAGATCCGTTCCACGGCGGCAGGCGTTCCCGCTGCGCTGGTCGGGGTGAATCTTGCAGCAGTCCTTCCGCCGGGAAGGCACTCCGCGATGATGTTGTCGGAGTCCTTCCATTTTCCGGCAAAGGAGTCGTCGGAAAAACGGTAGAGGTCCCTATGAAGCTGGAGGATGACGTTGGGGGTGACGGGAATGGCGTCGTGGCTTTCGTGGATCATGTCGAGTACATAGCGATAGCCAGCGATTTCCCGCTCATCTCGGTTCCGGGGGGTTGTCTTTTCGGCCATCAGCTCGCGAAGGCGGCCTTCGGAAGTGGAAATGTTTTCGATGCGATTGGATGCACCGGTACTCTGAATTTTCGCGACCTCTACGAGAACGTCGAGCGAGGCGGGGGAGGCTTCGAATCGAGCCTCCTGCCGTCCTCGAAGCTCCCTTATGTCTCCGAGGGCGCGTACGGTTTCCGGCGTCATGAGCTTTTGCAAGGTGCTCTCGTAGTCGAATTGCGTCATCAGTATCTTCGCCACCTTAGCAATATCTTCGTAATCAAAATGGTATTTGGCGAAGATATTATATCATTGTCGAAGATTCTCTCCTGTCCCAAATGCTTCAAATCGCGAACCGTCCGCATCTTGGGATGCCTAGTGGAGTCTGCACGCATTCGCGGACTTCTGTCTTAATCTTATTGCGCCGCTTTCTGCCGATTGATAAACGGTTGCTTAAGAATGCAAAATCCTTCGCTCATTTTCAGTCGCTCCATCGTTATATAAGTGAGGGCGAAAGGAGAGGTTGGAAGACTTGCCGTTCAGAGGAAAAAGGATAAGCGAGGAAGACGCTGAAAGAATCGTAGAAGAGCACTGCGACGACGTTTTGGCGTACTGCAGACGCCATGCTCCCTCGTGGGATGAGGCATATGATGCGACGCAGGAGACATTCTTGCTCTTCATACGGTCTCTGCCTTCATACCAAGACCAAGGCAAACCGTTGGCCTTTCTGTTGACCATAGCCCGAGGGATCTGCATCGATGCCTGCCGCAGGCAAAGTGTTCCGTGCGAGCACCTCCGCGATGACATCCCCTCGTACCAAGACGGAAGGGCGAGCGATCTGCTCACGGCTCTCGGCGAATTGTCTCCTGGATTGGCTACATCTTTTTGGACGACTGTCCAGCTTAGTATAGCCAATCCATTTTGCGTGCTAATAAAGGGTGGAATCCTCCTTTTGCAGGGCTTCACCTAAATGATTAAGCTTTATCTGAAATTGTTTGTCTTATCATGCATTTTATCAGTTATAACTTATAAACCGACATTTCTTTTATTGAGTCTTCATCGTAAGTGTGAAATACTATGGTCAGTCACGGAAGGATGGTGAAGTTTTTATGATCAAACGCGAACTGTATATGAGCCGCATCCGTCCGTTTATCGGGACTGAGCCGATCAAGGTCATGACCGGTATTCGCCGCTGCGGAAAGTCGGTCATGTTGGAGCTGATCCAGCAGGAGCTCACGGAGTCCGGCGTCAGCCCGACGCAGTTTATCTCCATCAACTTTGAGGATATGGGCTACTCCCATCTGCAAACCGCTCAGGCGCTGCACGATGAGATTACCGCAAGAGCAGCGGAGATCAACGGCAAGGTCTATCTGTTTTTTGATGAGATTCAGGAGGTCAAGGACTGGGAAAAGTGCATCAACTCTTTCCGCGTCTCGCTGGATTGCGATATTTACATCACTGGCTCCAATGCAAAACTGCTGTCCGGTGAGCTTGCGACTTATCTGGGCGGACGGTATGTGGAGTTTGTGATCTATCCGTTTTCTTTCGGAGAATTCACGGAGCTGTACCGTTCGATTGCCCCCGATGCGACCATCCAGCAGTGCTTCCAAAAGTACCTGCTTGTCGGAGGTATGCCCTATCTTGCAAACCTCCGCTATGCGGATGCGCCATCCAAGCAATATCTTCATGATCTGTTTAACTCTGTCCAGTTCAAGGACATTGTAAAGCGCAACAAAATTCGTGACGCTGACCTGCTGGAACGGATCATTGCCTATGTGATTGCCAATGTGGGAACGACCTTTTCGGCAACCTCTCTTGCAAAGTTCCTGAAAAATGAGCAGCGCAACGTTGCCCCGGAAACAATCCTGAACTATATCAAATACTGCTGCGAGGCATATCTCTTCTATCAGGTGAAGCGGGAGGATTTGCGGGGCAAACAGATCCTTGCCTCCAATGAGAAGTACTATTTTGCCGATCATGGTATCCGCGAGGCGGTCTTTGGCGGCAATGCGCGGGACATCAATCTCATTTTGGAGAACATTGTGTACCTTGAGCTGCTGCGCCGGGGCTATGAAGTAACCGTTGGCAGGACGGGTGATAAGGAAATTGATTTTGTATGCGACAAGCGCGGTGAGAAGCTGTACGTTCAGGTGTGCTATCTGCTCGCCACTGATGAAACGGTCAACCGCGAGTTCGGCGCGTATGATGCTATCCGCGACAACTTCCCGAAGTACGTTGTTTCCCTTGATGAGTTCGATATGAGCCGAAACGGGATTAAGCACCGAAATATCCGCGACTTCCTCTTAGCCGGGGAATGGAACTGAGCGCGGTAGACACCGTTGCCGAACTTGGGCATTCAGCAAGGCATTCGCTTAGGGTTGGGCGCAAGGCCCGGCACAGGATGGGCGCATTGCTTCCCTGTTGGGTATCGGTGTCGTTTGTCCCAGAGTCAGGAGAAGGCGCCTTGCGACGCCCCCTTCTGACTCATTACTGTATCTTTATCGCGCTAGCTTAGCCTCGTCAATGCATCGATTATTTCAGCTTCGAGCTGGTTTTGCTGGGATGCGGTCAGTTTATCGGAGGTGCGAACGACGACCGTGCCAATCACCTTATGGGAACCGCTTGAGAGAATCGAGCCATCAAAGGCAGCAAGGTACGCATCGCGCTTTGTGGCATCTTCCTCGGTCTTGTAGACCTCGATGCTTCCGCCGGCATCGGTTCCTTTGTCGATGATGTCAGAGCCGTAGATGCTGTCAACATCGAGAAGAGTCGGCGCCAAGAAGAAGACTTGCGCTGTGTAGCCTCCAGCTTTACCGAGATGTTTGTTGGGATCGTTGTCTTCCGTTGCGGCGGCGATTTCCCCAACGTCGGGAACGGTCCTCAGTCGCTCTACGACATATGCTTCGGTTGGCTCAGTTACCAGCTTCATTTGTTCAATGCTGTCTTGTACCGCTTGCTCGGCGTTTTCAAGGCTCTTTAGCTGTTCCGTGTAGGAAGTTGCCTTGAGTTCATCTGCCAGGGCGTTGACCTCCTCAACGGAAGAAGGGGTCTTCGGTTCTGCGAACTTGATGGTCTTCATCGTGGAGATTGTGTCTTGTAGCGCTGTGATGGTTTGGGGGTCGAGCGGTTTTTCCTCTGTTGCCGAAAGAGCTTCGGCGTTCGGTATTTCTTTTTGGATGGCTTCAACTTCGCTCTTGATTCGCGTCGTCTGTTCGCTCAAGGCCTCTTTTGCTGATTTCATCTCAGACGACTCGCATGAAGCCAATCCAATCAGGGAAACTGACAGACAAAGGGCAAGAACAGCTGTCAGGACGGCGCGTGCGTTTGATGTGGTTTTCATTCCAGTCCTCTTCCTCCTTTTTTTTGATAGTGTGATAGCGTGATTATCTGTCTGTTGCATAGAGTTGTCAACTTATGTTTGCGCGCAAGATTGCGGCGCTTCTGCTAGAATAGGCAATGTAATTGCGGTGTCGATCTTCGGACGGCATCTGGAGGGACCTGATGCGTCGGGTCCCTTTTGTTATTTATGAGCCCGATGTCTGCCGGTCCTGCTCGTGGGAGCTCCGGTTTTTTCGCTATCGGAGGCAGGCGGGCGTGCAGGCGTAATGATGGACGGGGATCGAGGGCGCTCGAGTGCGTGGTTTTACTTTCGGGCAAAATGAGCTGCTTATTGTGCTTGCCGCTGTTGCCGGCTTGAGCCTCGTCACCCATATTCTCTATCGCGTTTTAAAAAATCCGTTCAGTTATCCATGTTTCCGCTAGAATCTTCGGATCGAATGCAACGCCTCCGAGAAATGGACCTCGTACGATGTCCGGTGGCCCAAGCGTTTACGCGGCCTTCCGTTGAGCCTTTCGATGATGCCGCAAAGCTTGTCTGCAACAGCCCTCTCGGAAGGACCGACGACACCGCCCTCATCACCGCGGCGATGTCGTGCTTCGCGGAGCCGGCGGGAACGACGACCTCGGCGCCGTTACTTATCAAGTGCTCTGCTGATTTCGGAAAAAGCCCAATTCGGTAGCAACCAATTGATGTAAGAATAGGTAACAGGTCGATTCTGTTTTTCCAATAGGCGTACCATTGCTTCATCTATTGCAGCCACTGGGTACTCACCTTATCCTAACCAACAAAAACCGCGTCAAATCAAGGCCATCTTAGCGTATTTGCAATAATCGCAATCGCTAAGACCGGGAACCTCAACAAAGTAAGACATTGCGACACATTGCGACGGAAATCCCTTTGAGCATCGCTATTCTACCGTAATGCTCGAGTTAGCCCTTGAGCTAGTCCGCATCAATTTGAGCCACAGCTTTCCTTCGACGCAGCGACGGAATCGCCGACCAAAGAATACGGGCTTGATTTTACCACCCATATGATACAGCTTTTATGTCGCAGTGACGACCCGCGCCAGGCTAGAGCTCCAGCTTGCTCTTCTTCTTGCGGGTGGCAGATGCGTCCAGGAGCGCCGCCGCCGCCTCGGTCAGGCCCTTCTCGGCGCAGGCGGTGGCGGCTTTGGCCGCAGCCGCTCCCGAAACCAGGCCGTTATCGGCTATCCAGAGAATCGCCGCAGCGTCGTAGCGCAGCGCCTCGCAGACGCCCGGCAGCTGGGCGCGGATGTACTTGCGCGTGGCGTCGTCCAACTCGTGACCGGGGTTCTCGAGCGCGTAGATGACGCGGCCGGCTGCGATCAACGCCTTCGGGACCCTCTTCCCGTTGGCGGCGTTGGTGGAAAGGCGCGGCGAGACCAGGGCGGTATCCGGCCCGATGGCGAATCCCTTCGGAAGAGCCTCGCCCAAAACGACGACCCGCGCCAGAGATGGGCACCCGTCGAAGGCACCCTCGCCGATCTCGGTGACGCCTTCGGGGATGGAAACCGCCTTCAGGGATGAGCGCCCGCGACGAAGATCGGCGGCTCCCGGGCGTCCCGGCCGTAGGCGCCATGGCATATCCGCTCGATGTGCTCGGTCTTGGCGGCGTAGGAGAGGGCGTAACGGGGGATGCCGAACGCCTCGGCCTGCTTCGACGTGAACACGCCCGCCTACGAGGAGGCGAGTTCGTCAATAAGATCTTTGTTGCTGGCGTTAGACATGTTTCGATTGTAGCGAATGTTGCGATAATCGCAACGTGTTTTTGAGAACGCAAGCGAAACATATAATGCTATTCGGCAAAACGGGCCGGGAGAAACGACTCCTGCGAACTTCACTGGTACGATCCGCTCGCGCACATCGTACCAGGGTCGCACGCCCTCGCTTTGGCTCCATGCGGATGAACCCTGGTTGAACCGCCGGGCCTCGATGAGGCTTCCTTTGCCGTCTTTCTCGTCCGATGTTGTGACCTATTTCCTCGATCGATGCCGAGTCCGTCGGCGATAACCTTTGCGGCCCCGCGTCTGGTGACGAAATCGATGACGGCTTTCCGCTCGACCTCACGAGAGACTTGCCTTGTGTCAGAGCGCTTCGGTTTGTGATCAGGCTCGAGCTCGTCTGTCCATGCCGTAAGAAGTGAACCAAAATCAGAATCGATATGATTTACCGATATGCTAAAGCGGACATATGGGAGAATATGAACAAGGTCTGGAGCATTCTATTAGAGAGCAGGGAATCGTGGCAAGAATACTGATGATCATCGCAGGCTGTATCTCCCTAGGACTAGGATGCATCGGCGTTTTCGTTCCCGTGCTGCCGACCACTCCCCTCGTGCTCTTGGCTGCGTTCCTGTTCGCGAAGTCCTCGCCACGTCTGCATTCGTGGATCAAGTCGACTTGGGTGTACAGGAACTACGTGGATGCGTTTCTGCAGGCTGGCGGCATGCCCGTGAGCACGAAGATCCGCGCCTTGCTGATATCCTATGCGGTAATGGGTGCGAGTGCCTTCTTCGTGCGCATCTGGTTTGTGTGGATCATCCTCGGCTGTGTGGCCGTGTTCTTGCTGTGGCTATTCTTCTTGAAGATTCCCACGGTTGTTCCTGAAGTGGTTCAAGAGGCGAGGAGCCAAGAGGCTGCATCCTGACACTTGTGAGAATCCGTCCTTCAAGTTCCGTGCGATACTCTTGAGCCCATTAGGGGCGGGAGTATCGGGTTGATGACCTCCTTCTTTCTAGGCTTGTGAGCTTGTCCGGCGCGCGCAGCGCGTCGGGAAATAAACCACCTGAATTCAACCCGCCATGCGGGTGCACATCGAAGGCTTCGCCCTTGCGCGACGAGCACGCGAACCTCAAGTACAAGTTCGGCAACAGGAGCTTTTGGGCAGAAGGCTACTACGTGTCAACAGGTGGCTTGAATGAAGCGATGGTCGAGAAATACATACAGGATCCGGGGGATCACGGCATCGTGCTTGATAAGTTGGGCATCAAGGAATATGAGAATCCGTTCAAGGAGCAGGTCACTCGTCATCGATTACTTGCCATCGTCAGATTTTATGCGAACCACAAGGCGCGTCTTCAGGCGCAAACAGCAAATCGCAGACACGCTGGATGGTGGCCCTGCTCAGACGTTGGCGCCTGCTGGTATGGAGGATCCGGGAAAAATCACTCTTGGTAGTCAAAATCATATCGCTATCCACGGGGCTGTTGTCGCCCAACAGCAAAGCATATCCATTGACCCACATGTCGATCCCATAACGACGCAGGTGCTGCGCCAGCAGATAAACCTGGCGTTTGACCTGCTTGATCGGGTTCTTAACCGTCTTCACGTAGACATTGCCGGCATCGGTAGTCTTGAGCTTTTTCCATTCGTAGTCGTCCTCGCCGCCGCAAAGCTCCCCCACGTAGCTCTTCACTTCAATAATGAACACGCCATACTCGTTTATTACTACATTGTCCAGCTCCGCGGACCTTCCTTCGTGCTCGAAGGAGATGTTGGTCAGCAAGACGTCCCCTTCTTGCAGATGCTTGCTCAGCAGAAGCGTCGCGCGAGCCTCCCCGCGTTTCCCGGCAAGCTTCTCCGGGGGGATCCCATACGTGAGCGACTTGGACTTGCGCGCCAACAGAGCAGCGACAAGAGCCAAACCAGCGATGACGGCAACAGCGAAGAAGCTGATGAAGAAAGAGATCGATCCATTGGGTATCATCATGATTGTTCGCTCAATTCAGAAGCAAGCCGCCGCATCGCCAACCGCCATTATAGTACGATACAGACCTGAAAATCAATGGCGGCGGTGCAAAGGCTTCCTTGGCAGTGACAAGGTGGTTGCTGTCCACAGCGCGTTCGCGTATCCCGTTGTAGTCATGATGCCATGTCAAAACTATGCCAAAAACGGTATAGTTTTGACAATAAGCTCTACCACGGCGCAAGGCCTCTTGCCGCTTAGAAAAATAGGAGTCATCCTGGCCAAGTTGAACTGGTGGGGTCCTGTCATTTCCGCAGAGATCTTTTGCAATGGGCGCTTACGTGTTTTTTAATTGTTCAATCCTGCATTCTCGAATTCCGCGGGCGTTTGGCCAGAGGGAGCCGGGGCTTGCTACGACTTTCGGCTATGCCATGAACAGGGAACCGCTATATCCGCTTCCTTTGATATGATTGAAAACCGTCGGCTTGTTTGGGCGGCTTCTAATAACACTTTTCCGCGCTTAAAACACTTTCGCAGGCTGTAACGATACTTTATTGCGTGAAAAAGTCGTTAGGCTGTCTTCTTACCCGACAATCACGCAAAAGTGCCATGAGGGACATGCGCGTATTGGCGAGATGCGGGTCAAGATTTTCTGACAAGGAGTCTTTCGGACGAGTTGGGGTCAATCGATGGTCCAGATGTTTTACGCCTGTCCGATTTGACGGACAGGCTCGGTCGATGCATCCGGGTATCATGGTTTCGTTTGATGGCAAGGTGATCGCCCTTTCTCGGGGTGAGCACGGTTGAAGCGCGAAAGGGGAATCCGATGACAGCTGCACCGCATTTTGGAATAAGGTACGAAGGGGATTTGACAGGCAGATACAGTGAGTACGTTATCGACTCCGTTGACCTTCTCAATGCCCAGCTCGCTCCCCACAATATGGGCTTCTTCTTTGACACAGTTGATGTTCACCAACAGATTATCGGCGGGAAGCATTGCGAGGACATGTTCGGCTGGGTGGTTCCGAACGAGCTTATCGAGAAGTTCGAGCCGATTTGGCTGGCCTGCAAGGACGGGGAGCTTGAAGGCTATGACTATGTCTGCGCGAGCTGGGAAGACCGAGACGGCTTCCCACATGCCGTCATCGACGGCGATCTTCCCGAAGAAACCTACGAATAGCTGAATCGCAGATGGTTTGATTCGGCAATCTGCGGCAAGGAGTAAAACAAGACTGTCCTGATTAGCGGACAGTCTGAGTTGCGGCGACGGCAATCCCTGAAAACGAAAGGCAAAGCGGCGAGAAAGAATATGCCGATTTGATTGACGAAAATAGAGAGGCGCTTGCTGCGTGGTTTGGGGTATCTCCCTGTAAGCTTTTGACGCACATTTTGGTGTTTGACCTGGCAGGAATTGGCAGCGAGATGCCTTTTCTATTGGTGGCTAACCAGCGAAGGCGTATCTCGTTGCTTCACAAAACGTATGAGAGAAAGGGCCTTCTCGACGCGTTGGAAAATGCAATCGAGGGGTTTGAGGATGTTCTATCTAATGCTTTGAAAGAAATGATTGCCAAGACTCGCTGTTCCGTTGATAAGCGATTTGACCAGGTGAGAGAGGTGTAAGGCTCGGTCGCGTCTTTTGCTTCGTGTCGTTTCTAGTCGTTTCATTTTTAATGATAAGCCAATAGCAATGCGAATAGAATTAAAAAACACCCATAAATTTAATTCTATTGGCGAATATCGTTGGTTTGAGTTAAAAAATAAACGGTTTTGCTTATCTTGCCGGCTGAATTCGTTGGGGCTGG
>CAKTVK010000053.1 GCA_934623455.1 uncultured Eggerthellaceae bacterium
GATAGCAGCGTTTTCTAAGATGCCTTTCATGTTACAGACAGAGTGCACATATCAGGAGAAGTCGAAGGCACCTAAGAGCGCCTCGATTTCTTTTGCATGCGCGCAGCTCAAAGACGTGGCCCTTGAACTTGCCTGGCCCACCCGCTGCGCGATATGCGATGCGCCAGGCGCTCTGGTCTGCGACACCTGCAGACAAGCCTTGCGGTTTTGGGACCCTTGGCTTGCCTGCGCAACGTGCGGCGCGCCCTTCGGGTTCAGGCAATGCTGCGAATGCAATTCTTTCACGCGTGCCCGCCGCGGACAAACGGAAGAGCCGCTGTTTTGTTCAAGCGCCGTGCTGTTCAGCGAAGAAAGCGGCTCAATCATCCGCTGCTACAAAGATGCGGGAGAACAACGCCTTGCTTCGTTCATGGTTGACGCCATGCAACATGCTCTTTCCCTGGAAAAATGGAAGTCCTTCGATGCGGTAACGTTTATCCCCGACTCATACGACGCCTACCTGCGGCGCGGCTTTGATCATATGGAGGCAATCGCGCGCAAGATTGCCCGCGCTACCGATTTGCCATTCCTGTTCGCTTTTGAGCGGCCACAAGCCCAAGACCAGCGAAAACTCTCGCAAAAAGAGCGCTGGAACAACATCGATAGCGCGTTTAACCTGCGTCTTTCGCAACAGGCACTCAGTCTGCCCAAGCGCATACTAATTATTGATGACGTAATGACCACCGGTGCCACACTTCGCGCGGCAGCGCACGCGCTTGAAAAGAAAGGGGCCGCCCATGTTGAGGGGCTAACGTTTGCCCGCGTTGTTTGATGTTGCTGCACCCGGGTAGCAGCGCGCATTCGCAATACAGCACCGTCGCACGCAAGGACACCGCACAGCACGGCACGGCGGTGCGCGGTGCCACCCGGCGAGCGCTTGCCCAGAGTCCCAGCAGCCCTTGCCTGGCATCGCAACGCGCTCTTGCTGCAATCTACCAACCTCTTCCCCGCGAAGGCAGCTGCTCTACGCTACAATGGAAGCATATGCGAAAAAACAACGGAAAGGTGCCCTATGGACGCGTATAAGCAAGAGTTCATTGAGTTTATGGTTCAAAGCGACGTATTGAAGTTTGGCGACTTCACTCTGAAAAGCGGACGTAAATCGCCGTTTTTCATGAACGCGGGCGCTTATGTAACAGGCGAACAGCTTCTGAAGCTGGGGCGTTATTACGCGCAAGCCATCGAGAAGACGTACGACCTGGACTTCGACGTGGTATTCGGACCTGCTTACAAAGGCATTCCGCTGTCGGTTATTACCGCTATTGGCCTGCACGAGCTGTACGGCAAGGAAGTTCGCTACTGCTCGAACCGAAAGGAAGCAAAAGACCACGGCGCCGATGCGGGCATGCTTTTAGGCAGCGATTTGCACGACGGCGACCGCGTGATTATCGTGGAAGACGTTACCACGTCGGGCAAATCCATTGATGAGACGTATCCCATTCTGAAGGCTGCTGCCGATGTTGAGGTAAAAGGCCTGATGGTGTCTTTGAACCGCATGGAAGTTGGCAAGGGCGGCGTAAAATACGCACTGGAAGAAGTTTCCGAGAAATACGGCTTCCCCACTGCTGCCATTGTAGATATGGCCGAAGTCACCGAGTACCTGTATAACAAAGAGTGCTGCGGCCGCGTGGTCATCAACGATGAAATCAAGACCGCAATCGACGAGTACTACAAGATCTACGGCGCGAAAGCCTAGTTTTTACTTACTAAAGCTTGGTGCTCGAATCAAAATCGAGCACCAAGCTCATTAAAACCGCAGGACAGCGCAACTTAGAGTTGCTTTGCGGAACCCGTACGACGAGCTGCTTCGGCAACAGCGGCAGCAACCGTGTCGGCCACGCGCATATCCAGCGCCGAAGGAATGATGTACTCGGGCTTCAGCTCTTCATCGGAAACCAAGCCGGCAATGGCATACGCAGCGGCAAGCTTCATATCGTAATTGATATCGCGGGCATGAGCATCCAAGGCACCGCGGAAGATACCCGGGAATGCCAGCACGTTGTTGATCTGGTTCGGCATATCGGAGCGACCCGTGCCCATAACCTTCACGCCAGCGGCAATGGCGTCATCGTACATAATCTCGGGCTCGGGATTTGCCATAGCAAACACAATCGGGTCGGCTGTCATGGTCGCAATCATCTCGGGCTTCAAAACGCCTGCAGACGAAACGCCCACAAACACATCGGCTCCCTGCAGCGCACGCGCCAGATCGCCTTCGATGTTCTCGGGGTTCGTGATATCGCACAAATCCTTCTTGTAACCTTCCGTGCAGCCCTTGCGACCGTGATGCAGAATGCCATTGCGGTCAACGGCAATAACGTTCTTCACGCCCGCCGTAAGCATCATCTTGATAATGGCTGTACCTGCAGCGCCCGGTCCGCTCAGCACCACCTTGATATCGGCAATGTCCTTACCCACAACTTTCAGCGCATTCAGCAAAGCAGCGGTAACAACAATGGCGGTTCCGTGCTGGTCATCGTGGAAAACAGGAATATCAAGCTCCGCCTCAAGGCGCTGTTCGATCTCAAAGCAACGCGGCGAACCGATGTCTTCCAAATTCACGCCACCGAATACCGGCGCGATAAGCTTCACGGCATGGATGATTTCTTCGGTATCCTGCGTGTCCAGACAAATCGGGAACGCATCAACGTTACCAAAACGTTTGAACAGAACAGACTTGCCCTCCATAACGGGCATGGCCGCAGCGGCACCGATATTACCCAGGCCCAAAACAGCGCTGCCGTCGGAAACAACAGCAACAAGGTTGCCCTTGGCAGTGTATTTATACGCGTTATTTGCATCGTTATGAATCTCCACGCACGGCTGGGCAACGCCAGGAGTGTACGCAACGCTCATGTCGTCAGCTGTCTCGACCGGAACCTTGCTGGCAACCGAAACCTTGCCATGATGCTGCTCGTGCAGTTTCAGTGCCTCGGCATAGTAATCCATGAAAACCTCTCCTTGTACTTGTACTTGTACCTGATTCCCTTGAATGAGGTACGTCTGCATTGTGCTCTTCCGTATTGTAGGTATCTTTTTCGCGCACGCGAGAAGAAAATCCAGCTGAACGCGAAATCGACAAGAAAGCAACAATCAGCGATGCCAGTCAACAGAAACGAAACGAATCACGCGCGGTTGCAACACGCGCACAAAAACGGTATACGGTAGAAGAATCATCACGCAAGCAAGCATTGCGAAGAACACCGTGAACACAAGAGAAGGAGGCATGCCATGTGCACATCAATTGCATTTAACGGAGCATCGGGAGCATTGTATTTCGGACGAAACCTTGACTGGGAAAGCGGATTTGGCGAAGTCCCCGTGTTTGCGCCCCGAAACTGGAACTGCACCTGGGCTTTTAATGGCGATTTATCCAGCCACGGCACACCAGCAGCAGCACAGGAAACGCAGGATGCCTTGACGCACGCAGACGCGCCGCATGCCGTGCTGGGAATCGGAATTGCCGCACAGGATACGCCGCTGTACTTCGATTGCATGAATGAGGCCGGCTTGGCCATGGGCGGCTTGCTGTTTGCCGGCTTCGCGCAATACGAACCGGCCCCCGTAGACGGAAAGATCAACATCGCATCATACGAATTCCCCCTGTGGGTCACGCGCAACTTCTCCACCGTTGACCAGGTGCTTGAAGTGCTTAGCAAGGTGGCCATTATCGGTGCGCCCATTGCCGGCATGGACCCCACACCGCTGCATTGGATGATTGCGGACAAGAACCGCTGCATTGTGGTGGAATACACCGAGCGCGGCATGCAGATTCACAACAACCCGGTCAACGTTTTAGCAAACCAGCCGACATTCGATTGGCACTTGGAAAACCTGCGCTCGTACTACATGGTTGCGCCCGACGTGCCGCAAGCAGCCCAATGGGGCAACGCGACCCTGGATGCCTATGGAACGGGTGCGGGCATGCGCGCGCTTCCTGGCGATTATTACTCTACGTCGCGTTTCGTGCGCGCCGCATACTTGAACGCCCACTACCCCGCTGTTGCGTCCGAGCAAGAAAACGTCACGCGCCTGTTCCGCACGCTGCAGGGCGTTTCCATGATCGAGGGCGCATCGCGCATGAAGAACGGCAACTTCGAGAAAACCATCTACACCTCGGGTTATTCGACAGAAACGGGAAGCTGCTACTACACCACGTACAATGATTTTGCGCTGAAACAGTGCGCTCTGGGCGATTTTGATGCCGAAGGCACTGAGCTTGTCACGGTAGAATTTTAGGGTAGCGGCAGGGCGACAGGCGTTAAGCTCTTTAGCGCCTGTCGTGTTTCGACTGCCGTAGGCGCACGTCTACTGTCGGCAAAACGTCAACGCGCGCGCGAACGATGCGTAATCGCCTACGCGGTGCGCATCGCTTGCCACGTAATCAACCAGATCTTCGCGTAGCAAGGCGGAAGCAGTGCGACGACGCGCGTCGAACGCGCCGCCTTCAATAAAGTTGGCGGAAAGTTGCAGATAGCAGCCCATTTTTTTTAATTCCCGAGCGATTTCGAGATTCTTTTGCACAGCGCGATATCGCTCGGGATGCGCGATGATCACTTGCAAATCCATGCTCTGCAGCGAATAAATCAGGCGCTGCCAATTCGTAGGCATAGCATCGTCGCTTAACTCCAGCAAGAACAAGTTCGTGTCCCCGAGCGTGAACTCGGGGGCACGCTCAATGCCCAGCTCAAAAAGTTTACGCCAATTCACCTCATACCCAAGTTGCAACGAAACCCCCAGGTCGTTGGCATATTTTTCCATCTCCGAAAAAGCAGCGCGAATAAGCGAACGATCAAAAGAACTCCAACGGCAATGAGGCGTGCACATAATGGTGTCAATCCCCTGCTTTTTTGCCGCGCGCAGCATATCGCGCGACTCCGTAACAGAACGCGCGCCGTCATCGACGCCCGGAAGGATATGACAATGTAGATCGAACACGCACGTGCTCCTTCGTCGTTTTCCCGCGTGCCAGCAGTGACGTTATTTCTTGAACGCACCCGGAGCAAAGGGGTTTTCTGATTTCGCAGCACCACCCGCAGCATTCGCGCCCGCGGCACCAGCGCCCATTCTTGCGGCACCCGCACCGCCAGCCGCACCAGCGCCCGTCGCAGCCGTTGCGCCCGCAACGCCCAGCTTCTCGGCGGAATGGCTTGCACGCGACGAAACACGACGGCTCGCCGGCGCCTGCATTTGCTCCTGCGCCGCATCCACACTTACGCCAACGCGACGCGCCCACTCCACAACGTTATCCTCGTCGAACTCGCGCCGGCTTGCGGGTGCAGGCGTATCTTGTTCCGAAGCGTCATCGCCCGCTGCGTGCGTACGCTTCTTTTTGATGCGCTTGTTCTCTTCGTTGTAGTAGTAATAATAGTAGTAATCGTCGTCGCCTTTCTGGGCAAACGTGAGCACCAAGCCCAAAACACGCGCATTCGCGGCATCAAGCTGGGATAGCGCATCCGCAACAGCGCGCTTTTTTGCCATGCGCTGACGAACGACCAGTGCCACGCCATCGGCTAACGTAGAGACCACGGCGGCATCCACGAACAGCGACAACGGCGGCGTATCGATAACCACGTAATCGAACGCGTTGCGCAGCGTGGCCATAAGCGCCGCGAAACGCTTTGTTGACAGCATATCCGAAGGATTCGCTACATTCGGCTCGCAGTCAAGCAGGTACAAGTTCGGCTGCGCCGTTTGCGTTACGGCGCGTTTCAGCGGAACACGACCCGAAAGAACCGCATAGATGCCCGCGTTCGTGCGCATACCCAAAACACGTCCCACGCTGCGGCGACGCATATCACAATCCATAATCAGCGTGCGCTTGCCCGAACGCGCCATGGCCATGGCAAGGGCAATGGCGGTCGTCGTTTTACCCTCGTCAACGCCCGTGCTGGTAATCACAATGGTCTTTACCGGCTCGTCCACGCTTGCAAAACGGATATTGGCAAGTAGCGTTTCGCTCTGATGCGAAAGCTCGTTGAGATCTATAGGAAGATACTTCTTCTGGTTCTTCTTCGCCATGGCTATTTCACCTTCTTCAGCTCAGGCATGGTGCCTAAAACAGGCAGGCCAAACAGTTCTTCGGCTTCTTCGCGCGATTTCACCGTGGTGTTCAGCATGTCCATAAGCACCACAATGGCAACGGCCACAAACAGACCCGCCAGAAAAGCGACGGCCAGATACATCTTGCGATTAGGGCCACTCGGAATGTCAGACGATGTTGCATCGTCGACAATGTTGACCGCCTTCAGACCCATGGTCTCCACTGAGCACGAGGCCGTGTTCTTGGCAAATTCATTTGCAACGCGCGCCGCAGCCGCGGGATCGTTCGCCGTAACCGTAAGCGTGATAACGCGGTTCGTGGTGGCATTCTTAACACCCAGCGTGTAATCCTTCAAATCCTTCATTCCCAGGGCTTTCGCCGTGGCGTTGCGCACTTTAGGCGTGTCGGCAATAACGGCAATGTCGTTTGCAAGCTGCTGAGACGCCGCCGTATCGGAACTGGTTGCATAGGATTGATCCTGCGAAATTTGCGACTGCGTCAAAACGTAAAGCTGCACTTCAGAGGTATAAACATCTTCCATAAAACCAAAAGCATAAATGCCCGTTGCCAGCGTAAAAACAACAGGAAGCGCAATGACCAGCGCCAGCCTCTTGCGCAGAAGCTGCAGGAGTTCAAGTAATGTCATGGAGAAAAAGCCCTTTCGTCAAAATGATAGACGTCATATTATCTGTTCTTCGCACCAGTTTCAACCCGTATGGAACGGCTGGCAGGAAACTGCCGCAAGACAACCCAAAGTCGAATACGAATGGATGCATCTTATACCATTTTTTCGCCGCTCTTTCTGGGATTCCTTTCAAGGGAACCCAGAAACAGCACGTACTTTTTAAGAATACACCGAGACGCATACAAGATGTACCCAAGAATATGAAAGATCGCAATAGGACAAAAAATCGCTATAAGCTATAATGAGGTGCTGCACAGAAACAGGGGGGATTAATACGCAGGCATGAATAGCAAACTGAAGAAGATTCTTTGCAATGGGGCCTTCCTTTTGCTTTGCATTGGCGTGTCGGTCTACTTCGTGTTATCGGGCGAAGATTTCGGCGCCTTAGTGAGCTACATCCGCAACTCGTCCCAAGTTTTCTGGATTGCCGGATTTGCGCTGGTCATTGCGTTTATCCTCTGCGAGTCCGTTATCATCTTCTATCTGCTGCGCGCGTTCGGTGATGCTCCACGGCTTTCCCACTGCTTTTTGTACTCCTTCGTGGGATTCTTTTTCAGCCTGGTCACACCCACCGCATCGGGCGGGCAGCCCATGCAGCTCGTGTTCATGAAACGCGACGGCCTAAGCCTTACCCGCTGCGTTATTGCGCTGCTTATTGTGACCATCGCGTACAAGTCAGTGCTTATTCTGGTGGGCATTCTGGTACTATTCGCCTGTCCGCCGTATATCGCTCCCCTGCTGGAGCCCGCCATGGGATGGATTTACCTGGGAATAGTATTGAACGTTATCTGCGTGGGCGCCATGCTTGCGCTGGTTCTTGCCCCTTCCGTTGCGAAGACCATCGTGTTCACCGCGCTACGCATCGCACGGAAATTCGTAGCGGCAGAACGCGTTGACCGTTGGCAAGCGCACCTCACGCAATCGCTTGAGAACTACAAGGAAGCCTCGCGCTTCGTGCGCGAGCACCGCATTGTCACGCTCAACGTTATGCTCATCACGATTGTGCAGCGTTTTTTGCTGTTCGCCGTGACGTATGTTGTGTTGCTCTCGTTTGACGTGAGTAACCTTTCCCTTTTGGACGCAACGCTGCTGCAAGGCAGCATTTCCCTTTCCGCCGACATGCTTCCCCTGCCGGGCGGATTAGGCATTTCCGAGCATCTTTACAACGTAATGTTCCAGCCCATTTGCGGACAATTAACCGCCCCCACCTTGGTAATAAGCCGAGGGCTCAGTTTTTACGCCCAGCTGCTGGTATGCGCGGTGTTCTCTGCCGTAGCATATCTGGTGGTCTTTGGCGCAAAGAAAGGTAATGAAAAATGATCGGCTACTATAACTACACGGTTGTCCTGACGTTTATGAGCTTGATTTCCGCTCTGGTTGGCATAACGCTTTCCATCGACGGAGTCCATTTAGGCGCAATCGCCTGCCTGGCGCTTTCCGGCTTCTTCGACATGCTCGATGGCCCCGTTGCGCGTACGAAAAGCGATCGCAGCCACGACGAGCGCCTGTTCGGCATTCAGCTTGACTCGCTGTGCGACCTGGTGGCGTTCGGCGTGTTCCCTGTGGTCATCTGCTTCAACCTGGGCGTAAAGGGTCCCATTGGATTTGTCGTGCTCATCTACTTCGCGGTGTGCGGCGTTATCCGCCTGGGATACTTCAACGTACGCGAAACGAATAATTTCTTCTCGGAAGAAGTCCACGAGAAAATTTTTATCGGTCTGCCTATCACGTCAATCGCCGTGGTTTTGCCTTTGGTTTACCTCCTAAGCACGTTCATGACCGACCAAGCATTCATTGTGGTGCTGCATTTTGTTCTGCTTATTGTAGGAACGCTGTTCATTGGAAACTTCCAGGTGCACAAGCCGAAACTACGTACGCTCATTATTTTCTGCGTGTTGGTGGCAATTGCTATTGCCGCGGTTGCGATTATCGACTTCCCGCACTTGATTTTTGAGCTGTAGACAGGAAACGCAAGCACATGACGGATACAACAACGGCAGCTGCGGCTGGCGCAGGCGAAGGCGCAGTTGAAGGCACCGCGAAGGGTCCCGTAAGGGGAACGAGCGCCGCTTGCGAAGCCGCAGCCTGCGGGACGGCCTGCAAGAACGCGAACGCCGTAACAAGCGACGCCACGACAGGCGCAAGCGAACCGCAGAAACCCGACGCGCAGGAACGCTTTTTGCACTGGCTGTACACCTCGGTGGCAGGGCGCGCATTATTACCGCTGCTCACGCGCCCGTTTATAACGAAACTGGGCGGCGTCGTAATGAACAGCGCGCTTTCAAAACGTGCTATCCCTGGCTTTATTCGCAACAACAACATTGACATGAGCGATTTCGAAGAGCGCCCGTATCGGTCATACAACGACTTCTTCACGCGCAAGATTCTGCCGGGCAAGCGCCCCATCTGCGCCGACGAGAACACGCTTATCTCCCCGTGCGACGCGCTTCTTTCCGCATATGCCATAGAGCACAACGCGCGCTTTCAAATCAAGGGAAGTTGCTACACGCTACCCGAACTTCTGCGCGATGATGCGTTAAGCGGGCGCTTCACGGGTGGCACGCTCTTGCTGTTCAGGCTTACGGTGCGCGATTATCATCGCTACTGCTATGCGGCGTCGGGCACGAAAAGCGCAGACGTACTAATCCCCGGCGTCTTTCATACGGTCAATCCGCTTGCCGCCGCTACGCGTCCGCTCTATAAAGAGAATACGCGCGTCTATGGCCTGATAGAAGCCGAGAAGTTTGGCACATTGCTTCAAATGGAAGTCGGCGCGCTCATGGTGGGAAAAATCGTGAACGACTACCCCGAAGCATGCGCTGTTGAACGCGGCTGTGAAAAAGGGCACTTCGAGTTCGGCGGGTCCACCATCATCGTGCTGCTTGAGCCGGGCGTGGCGCAGATAGACGAAACGTATTTCCAAAATACCGCGCAAGGCCAGGAAACGCCCGTGCGCTACGGTCAAGCGGTGGGCGTGGCGCTTAACGTTAAAAAGTGACGGGGTCTTTTTAACCTCGCGCATCCCCGCCGGCGCAAGCGTCCCTGAAGAGCAGAGCATCTTGTCAAAAATCGAGCGCGAAAACGCCGAAATCGACGGTTCAGGGCAGGTCAGGGGGTACGGATAAGGCCGCCGTGAACCCTTCAGCCTCCTCGCACCCAGCAAAAGCCCAGGTCGCAAAATCCTCTTGGCGGCTTCGAACACGACATTCCCTTCTCCACCTGCCCCGAACCGTCGAGTTGGACGTATTTGGACAGAAAAAACGACAACATGCCGCCAATGAGCCAAAAACAAGTAATAAAACTTGGCGAAGCAGCCAACAAGCCCAATCGCGCGCGCCAAAGCCCAACATGCCACCAACAAGTCCAAGTACGCGCGCCCTGCCTTTGTCAACGATACGAAGGCGGCTCCAGAGCTGGCTGGCCCGGAGCCGCCTCGAAAAAGGAAGGAATTGTTGACAAAAGGTGGGGCAATTTGTCAACAAACGAACGAGCTAGATAGACTCACCCCAGCCGAGCAGGGCGGCGCGCTGGATGGCGAACGCGTCCTGCGCATCGACCGCGCCGTCGGGCGCACCCGCCGGTCCCGTCACATCGGCGCGGGAGCGCATCCACGCAAGATCGCGGCGCCCGGCGTGCCCGCCGTTCGCGATGTCGTAGGCGATCTGGGCGTCCACGATGTTCAGCAGGCCGTTGCAGTTGACGTCGCCGCGGCCCAGGGCGAAGTACCCGGGACTCGCCGCGCCGCCATCGAGGCGAGCGTACGTCGCATCCGCGTGCGCCGCATCGAACGCCGTGCCCGCGCCGCCGCTAAGCGCCGCGCAGCCCTGGAACATGTTCTCGGAAGCCGCCGCCGCGGGGATGCCCGGGAAAGCCTGTGCGACGTAGACTTTCCTGAGCTCGCCGCAGTTGCCGAACATCGCCGACGCGTCCGCTGCCTGGGAGAAGTCGAAGCCCGAAAGGTCTACCGCCAGCAGCGACGCGCATCCCGCGAACATCTCCTTCATGTTTGTAACGTTCGAGGCGTCAAGAGCTGAAAGATCGACCGTTTCAAGCGATTCGCAGCTGAAGAACATCCGGTACGCACTCGTTACCCGGGAGGTATCGAGCCCCGAAAGATCCACAGACGCGAGCTTCCGAAACTTCCAAAACATATAATCGCAGGTGACGGTAGATACACCAGGCTCAATTCGCACAGAGGTGACCCAGCTGGCACCGTAATCCCAAGGACACGTCTCCTTCCACGACCACGCTTCCAACGTGCCACGAGGCACACCGGGCACCGGCCTGAAGACAAGCGTCTCAGCGTCATCAATCGTCCATTCGCACGAGCCGGACAGAGTCCAGCCCTCCGTTGTCTGCGGATAAACAAACGTCTCAACGCCCGAAGGGCGTGCCGCGTTCGCCACGAACATCTCGTTGGAATCCGCGTACGCGTTGCCTGCCGTGTCAATCCAGGCGTGCTCGTACATAACGCAGCCAACTAAATCGATCCCCGCCGCAAGCACAAGGCGGTCAAGGCTCGGGCAATCGCGGAAGAAGTGAGCCGTGCTCGTTGAACGAGTAATGGTGAACGTCGATAAATCAACCGATTCGAGCGACTCGCATCCCTGGAAAAAGCCCTGCATGAGCTGAACTTTCTTGGTATCGAAGGACGTTAGATCGAGTGACTTGATTGACTTGCAGCTGTAAAACATTTCAGTCATATAGATCACGTCCGCGGTGTCGAAGCTCGACAAATCGAGATCCTGGAGCGCCCAGCAATGCTTGAACATGAAGGACATGTAAGTCGCCTTGGAGGTTTGAAGACCGCTTAAATCGACCGTCTCCAGTTTTTGGCAGCCGTCGAACATGCTGATGAAATTCGTTGCGTTCGAGGTATCCAATCCGGAAAGGTCGGCGGTGACGAGGTTCGTGCAGTAATAGAACATATAATTCGCCCAGGTAGTCGATACGCCCGGCTCAATGACCACGGATGTTATCGAATCTCTCTGATCGCGCCAGGGTGCGGACTGGGTATTGCCTGCAGGATTCGCGCCCAAGTTGCCCGACGTTCCGTTGCCCAAGGGGCGGACGGTAAGCTTGCCGGCGGCGTCGATCATCCACTCGCACGTATCCGACTGCGTCCAGCCGGGAGTGAGCGCTGCGGCATCGGCGGGCGCTGCAACGACAGGTGCTGCGGGTTCGGCGGCTTGCTCGGATGCAGCCTGCGCAGCGGCGGACGCGGCTTGCGCGGCAGCTTGCGCGTCGTTCGCGGGCGCAGGGACCGATTGCGGCGCTACCGGCTCAGAGGAAATGGGGGGGGTCAAAGCCGGTGCGGCTTCGTCGGCTGGTGCCCCTGACGCATCGACGACCTGCGCAAACGCCGCAACCGGGGAAAGCCCCAGCGCCAACACGGTCGATAGAAGGACGTTCGCGGTTCTTCGCAAACCAGGAGATTGTCTTTTCATGAGCCACCTCTTTCAGAAAACGTCTCTGATACCACACCATGCAGTATACAGGCCGACGCTGTCCCACTTCGGGTGCAGCAGAAAGATTGGGACACGTGTCCAACCCAAGCCCCCGATCTTGAGCCGCATGTCCCATCTTGTTGACAAACTACCCCACCTTTTGTCAACAATTCGCGTGAGAATCCACGGTTCGAGGTTGCCTTTGGCCGGCACGAACGGCCCCGTAGAACCGTTCGCGCCGACCGCCCCTTCACAACTTCCTCGATTCGTCAAGCCGTCAGCCATCTTGTCGGAAAATAGGCGCCGATGTGCAAAATATTCCTGTTTGGGGCAGATCAGAACGCGTCTACAGCTCGCTTAGAACCGTTTTAGATGGCGCCGATATGCAAAAGACCAGGTCGCAAATCACAATCGACGATTACATGAGAGTCCGCGCACCTCCCACCTGCCCCGAACAGGAATATTTTGCGCATTTGCACGAAAAAAATGACAACATGCCATCAAAGGGCCCACAAAAACAAGCAACGAAACTCGGCAGAGCGACTAACGAGCTCGATTTCGCACGTCAAAACTCAATATGCCACCGACAAGCCCGAGTACGCGCGCCCTACCTTTTTCGACGATACGAAAGCAACCCCGAAGTCGATCAGCTCAGAATCGCCTTTGAAAAGGAAGAGGATTGCCAGCCGGATAGATGGAACAAACATGCAGGGACGTCAAGAAGGACGGCACCAGACCCTTCAATTGCGGGAGCAGAACCTTTCGCAGCAGCTGACACGGCACTGGCATTGTTACCCAGCTGTGCAAACGCAGATGCAGGCGCGAAGCGAAGCTAGAAGCATTCACGCAGGAGCATTTCGTTGAATTCGTCGGACGTATAGATGTCCCATTTATCGAACGTGCGCTGAACAGTATGGGCGCCCGCGCCTTGAGCATAGCGCGCGGCGTTCTTGCAAAACCAAGTCTGGCTGCGCAAAACCGACACAGCCAGATACGCATCGAAACGGGCCTCGAAGGAGCCTTTGTCGAAGCGGCCGTCAACAGCGCGCCAATACTCGTCCAAGAATGGTTGGATATCCTTGTGCGGGAAGAGGTACGTGCTGTCCCAAAACGTGGTGGATGGCGCCACGAAAAACGCCAGGTCCTGCGCCACTTCGCCTAAAATGGGGCGCTCCCAGTCCACGAACGTCCCCAGGCCACTTGTGACTGTCGGCTCTGTTGCAGTGGGCGCCGAACCCGCCGGCGCATCCACAGTCGGCCGCGCTGCACACCCGTTCGGTTCCGCAGCACCAGCAGCCGCACACGCGGAAGGCGCACCTGTCTCTTCCCCACCGCCTTCAAGCAGCAGGAAATGCGACGGCAGCGTTTCCGTGTTGATGATGCGACGGTTCTCATCGGGTTCGGGACTAGCATCGATCTTTTTCTGCGTTTCCGCGAGCAAGCGCTCAATCCAACGCGTAAAACGCGCGTCCTCCAGCGCTGTTCCCTTATACACGGAAAAGCGATCGACGCATTCGCTGAAAAGCTGCTTCAACGGATCATCGGGCCGATACAACCCGCATGATTCATCGGCGGGAACAGCGTGAACACTTGCCATAAGATGCGCGACCTTTTGCAAATCGCCCGATTTCAGATTGTCGAAATCAAGCTCACTACCAGGGCAAAAGCTCTCCACCAGCACACCATTGCCAGGAGCAGCGGCGCGAGCATCGCAATACAGCGGACGCGGCGTACAACCACTTTGCTCAAGCGCACGCAAAGCGGCATACTCATACGCGACTTGCTTCGTGTGAAACGGCTGAGCAACGCGGTTCACGCGCAGCACAAAACGCTGCGCTGCGCCTTCTTCACAAAAGACGTAATTCTCGTTATGCTCGCCTTTTCCCAGCGGCTCAACCTTCAAACACGCATCTGCGCTCAGACCCAACGCATCGCGCAGTGCAGCATTATTGCGCAGGTAGCGCACTATTTCTTCATCATTTTCACTTGCCATATCGTATAATCCTCCGCCTCCATCAGGCACCCACTGGGCGCTCACCGGGCACCCGCAAAAGCTCACCAGGCACACGCGCCCGACCAACCGCGAGTCGCCCAACGACCTACCGGGTGCCCGCCCGACACCCGCCAAGCGTTAGCTACGCGCCGCCTGCTCGGGATGAATCGTCATGCTCTGGAAGCGGTTTTCCATGAAATCGTTCGGATAATGCTC
>CAKTVK010000054.1 GCA_934623455.1 uncultured Eggerthellaceae bacterium
CTCCTGCTATGGCCCCCGTTGTTCGGTTGCTGACTTCATTCTGGGCGCAGGCTATCCTGAACTTGACTATGCGGCATATTTCCCCGATCGCTTCGATGATCCTCGCTGGGAATGCCCGAAGTACATTGTTCTGTGGGGCAAAGATCCTTTGTTCTCGAACCCCGACGGTTTCTTTGGTCATACCATCATCGACCTCATGAAGCTTGGCTCCAAGCTCATCGTTGTTGACCCTCGCGTTACCTGGTGCGCAGCTCACGCTGAATATCACCTCCAGCTTCGTCCTGGTACCGACGCTGCCCTTGGTCTGGGTATGATCAACCTTATTATCCAGGAAGACTTGTACGACCACGACTTCGTTGAAAACTGGTGCTATGGCTTCGACGAACTCAAAGAGCGCGCTGCCCAGTATCCCCTGGATAAAGTCGAGGAAATTACCTGGGTGCCCGCCGACCTTATTGCTGAAGCAACACGCGCTCTGGCAAACGCTCATCCGTCGTCCTTCATGTGGGGCCTCGCAATCGACACCAACTCTAACGGTGTTCAGGCTGGCCACTGCTTCTTGATCCTTGCTGCTATTTTGGGCGATTTGGATGTTCCTGGCGGCGTAACCCTAGCCGTACCCGCGTCCTTCATGGGCAAATGGCGCTACGAATGCGCACAGCAGCTCCCTGAAGGCATGATGGAGAAGCAGATTACCGACCTTGAGCATTATCGCGGTTTCCAGGCTGCTCACGTTATTGCGCATCCTGACTGCATTCTGGATACCTTGGAGACCGGCAAGCCTTATCCTTTGAAGATGGCATGGTTCTACGCAACCAACGGTATCGCCAACACCACCAACGCGCAGGGCAAGCGTTGGTTCAAGGCCCTTGAGAAAATGGAATTCAACGTGGTCCAGGACGTCTTCATGACCCCGACCGCCATGGGTCTGTGCGACTTGTTCCTTCCCGTTACCACGTTCGCAGAGCATGATGGCATGGTTCTTCCCCACTTTGGACGCAACACGCACATGGTTATGGCCATGAACAAGGTTGTCGAAGTGGGCGACTGCAAGTCCGACCTTGAGATTGACTTCATGGTTGGCAAGCGCCTGAACCCGAAAGCTTGGCCGTGGGACAATGTTGCCGACTTCTTTACCGAGCAGCTGCACAACGGCGGCGTGGACAAGACCTTCGAAGATCTGCAAGAAGAAGGCTGGTTCCAGATGCCGTTTGAGTACAAGAAGTACGAAAAGGGCCTGCTTCGCTCCGACGGTGAACCGGGCTTCAACACGCCGACCGGTCTTGTTGAACTGTGCTCGAGCCTCTACGAAGACTGGGGCGAAGATCCGCTGCCGTATTTCGAAGAGAACGCAATGACACCGTACACCCCTGGCCGCGAAGATCTCAAAGAGAATTATCCTCTGGTCATGATTACTGGCGGACGCGAGACCACTTCGTTCCATTCCGAGCATCGTCAAGTTCCTTCCCTGCGCGCCATCATGCCTGATCCCTTGGTTCAAATCAATCCTGAAACTGCTGAAAAGTACGGCATCAAAGACGGCGATTGGGTCTGCATTGAGAACCCCTTGGGCAAAGCAATCGAAAAAGCGCAAGTTACTCCTGTCGTTGACCCCCGCACTATCCATGCTCAGCACGGTTGGTGGTATCCCGAGCAGGATCCTGAAACCCCGAACTTGAATGGTGTTTGGAAGTCCAACATCAACAGCTTGATTCCGCACCGCGCAATTGGCCGCATTGGTTTTGGCGCACCGTTTAAGAATGTTTGCTGCAAGATTTACAAGGTCGATAGCCTGGACGCCCTGGGAACCATGGCTCCCGAAACCGAAGAAGGCGCTATCGGATCTGATCCCGCCAGCTGGGATGCAACTCGAGAGGAGGCGTAAACCATGAGCGATTACGCAATGCTTATTGATTACAAGTACTGCACCGGATGCCACGCTTGCGAGATTTCATGCCGCAACACCCACAATATTCCTTTGGACGAATGGGGCATCAAGATTAACGAAATGGGCCCTGTTAAGATGAATGGAAAGTGGCTCTGGGATTACGTTCCTGTGCCCTCCGACCTCTGCGACCTCTGCGAAGATCGCGTCGCGAAAGGCGAACAACCCACATGCATGCTGCATTGTCTTGCTGCTTGCATGGAGCTTGTCAAGCTTGAAGACGTTGGTCAGGCTTTGGCGGAAAAAGGCAAGAAGGTCGTTGTCTACATGCCGTAAGGTTTTTTCTAAACCCTCTCCAGAAGGTGCCCCAATTACATGGGGCACCTTTTTAGATTAAACGGGTTTAATTCTTGCCAAACACGATCATGCAAATTAGGAAGAAGAGCGGTATGTGCTATCAGTGCTCGGGTTGCGGAAAGTGCCTCACCAAAGACCAACGCGAAAAGATAAAGCCCAAATGCCCCTGCTGCCGAACGGAAATCGAAGAAGGAGCAAGACGATGTCCAAAATGCGGAGCATACATTAGACCCCAAGCAGGAAGCGTTGCGACAAAAAAACATCCGTCTGCCACGAAGAACACAAAAAGCGTTTAATCTTCGCGCGGCGCTATAGACGCATCATTTTTCAAACCTAAAAGATCATTAAGCTCTTTAGTGGAATGAATCCCCAGCTTTTTAAAAATATTGTATTTATGAGCTTTTACCGTCGTCTTCGAAATATTAAGGGCATTGGCAATATACGTTGGATTTCGACCGTTAGATAAAAATCGTAGGATATGACCCTCTCGAGCAGTAAGGCCGTATTCCCTTTCGACAGTCATGATGGCCTCTTTACGTTTTCCGGGCATATCTCCTCGAATAATGTCATAAAGAGGCGTGCCCGATCGCCCAAATTCAACCTCATCAAGCGCGTCAATCATGTCAATGAGCGCATAAGCCATATCTTGCTTGTTTTTTTCTCCAGCAAGATACAGAGGAACGGTAACGTAAGCAGCCGCGCTCTTTTCCAAAACTTCCTGATCGATGCTTTTCATGAGAGCCCCTTTCGGAACGATGTTTCTTTTTAACGATTCTATCAACAATCAGCGGTTTTATGCAAAAAAATCGAAGGAGGACAGCTGCGATTATTAATCCGCAACACCCCACTCTCCGCCTGCGATTCGCATTCGTTATTCCACGCCCGGCACGTCTATTCCTTGGCAAACGCCTTTGCAAGGGCGTCTACATAACCGAGCGACTCCCTGAAAAGACGCAGCAGAACATCCTTGCACTTATCGAACGCCGCTTGAGGACGCACGCGGAAAGACAGCGCCTTCTCCCTCCCGATGGGCGCCGCATCGCCACGCATCAGGACACGCGCTTCGGCCGTCAGGAAAGGCAGCAGCGAGAAAGCAACGTCCAGCATCAGCATGAAGGCTTCAGTGCGCAAGCCCAACCGCTGCAACGGGCGTAAAAACCACGACAACGTATCTATCAGGGGTTTCGATGACACGCAATGCATAAATGCCAAGCTTGCCACCATAAGACAAACCAGCCGCGCAATCATAAAAACCGCTGTGAAAACCGCTTCCGCGTAAACGGGAAACTCGTGAACTTCAAAGAGCACCGTGCCGCTTTGGCAATAAAGCACCTGAGCGACCAGCGTGATAATCAGAATAACGCCGAGCGGCTTCAGCGCAGCCAGCACCTCTTTAGGACTAACATGGACGACGCCCGCAAAAGCACCAGCAAACAGCACGCAAAGAGCTAAAACGACTGGATTCTCCGCCTTGAACAGGACAATCGCATACAGAATAAAACAGAGAAGCTTAACGCGCGTATCGATTGAAACGAACCGAACGTCCGCGTTCGCATTACTCGGCACAGCATCAGCCGAAGCTTCAAAACCACTTGCTGCACCCGCATCGTTCGCCGTGGCACGGTCTGCACCATTGAAGCCACGAGCCGCGTCCACATTCGAGCCGCCAGCCGCTTCGCCCGCGCCCCACGCCGCGCCCGCACCGCCAGCCGCTTCACACGCACCGCGCGCCGCGCCACCAGCCGCAGCGACAACCGGAACCGCGCCACCAGCCGCTCCAACACCACACGCGCCCGCGCACGCACCCGCACTCCGTGCCGCACTCGCAAGCGACTCCTCCCGAAACGCATCCGCGAGCCCCTTCGCCAGCGCACCCGTAAGCGCTCCTGTCGCACATGCAGCGCAAAACAGAATGGGCGCCGAAAACCACACCAGACCTGTTCCCAGCAGCGCACTTGCCACCAGCAACTGCCCAATGTTGTGGCACACCGCACCGACCATCGCCACAGGAATAGGATGCACGCCAGGAATCTTCGCAACCGCGCCCATGGCTAGCGTGGCAAGCACCGTGCCTACTGCCGAATACGCGATCACCACGGGCGACCCGAAAAGAAAGCCCGCCACCAGCACTTTTGCCAACGCAACGCAAAATGCGCTCCTGAAATCCATGCACAAAAGCGCCGCTAAAATCACCGCATTCGCGAGCCCAAGCTTCACACCGGGAATAGGCACCGGCACGGGAATGAACGTCTCCACATAACTCATGACCAGCGCAAACGCAGCCATCACTCCGACCGATGCCCAATAGCGGGCCTCTTCGAAGCTCAATCCAGAAAGCTCTCTCCCCTGCGCGCTCATCCGCGTCCACCCACCGCCGCCGCGCTAGCGACTCACAACGTCCGCCGCGCTCGCGGCGCCCATGCCACCGCCAGAAGCGCCCGCCCCAGCATCCGCATCCACCAGGGCGTCACCTTCCGCACCTGCCTTGGCGCTACCGTCCGTCGCACGCGCGCCAACAATCTCGATGTAAAACTCATGCGGCAAGCAGATAATCCGCTGGCCCGGCGTGTAAATGGCGCCCTGCCGCATGCAATCGTGATTTTTGCAGTCCGACTGCGTCACGCGAATGCGCGCATTCTCCACGGTCACCTCGTTCATGCCAAGGTCCGTCTCCACAATAACCACCGTGTCCGTATCAAGGGGCAGTCGATACGTCTCGCCATGCGCAGCATGCACCACCGCCGTAAGCCCCGATGGCTCCACGCGCGCCGAAGAATACGAAGCAATCGAGAAGCTGGCCACAACAGCCAGCGCGATAATCGCAACAACAACAAAGTTAGCGCGGTTCGCACGAAAGATTCCGCCCTTCACAAGCCCCTATCCTCTCTACAAGCCTTATATCGGCACGCGCGATGTCGTCATAACCTGCCCGTCCCGCCCTACAAGCACCGCCTCGACCGAAGGCATCGCCTCAATCCACGCCAGCGCATCAACGGGTTCCATCATGAACAAAGGCTTGGTGAAGCCCTCGCCGTCAAGCGCGCGTGCGCCTATGATGCTCGCACTTGCTATGCTGCTGTCCACCGGATACCCCGTCCGCGGGTCCAAAATGTGCCAGTACGCCTTCCCGTCCTGCACAAACGCACGCTCGGTCAGCCCACTCGTAACAACCGACAGCCCCTCTGCATCGGCAACCACCACCAGGTTTTCGCCATCCCGACTGCCCGAGCCAGAAGCGGCGGAAGAAGAGCCATCAGGCGAAGGCGCGCCGCTCGAAGCGCCGTCGCTCCAGGAACCATCGCTTGCAGCGACGCCAGAAGCGCCATTGTCCGCATCGCTGCCAAAAACGTCACTATCCACAGCACCATCAGCCAAAACGCCATCACCCGACGTTCGCACCCCAATGTGCCACGGCTCGCCGTTTGGCTTGTTCCCAATCGTCCGAATCGTACCGCCAATGTCCAGGCACGCACTTTCGCACCCCTGCTCTACCAGGTATTGCGCCAAATCATCGGCAACGTAGCCTTTCGCAATGCCGCCTAAATCAATGCGCGTCTGCGCGTCTTTCAGCTGCACCGCCTGTCCATTGACAACAATCCCCTGGTAGCCGACATGCGGCAACGCCTGCGCAATAGCCTGCTCGCTGGGAACAACGCCGTTCTTGAAGTCCCAAAGTTCGGACACGGCACCAATACTAATGTCGAACAATCCACACGTCTGCTCGCTATACGCCAGGGACTTCTGGATGATATCGGCTGTCTCGAAACTCACCGAAACCGGCTTGCCACCTGCGGCGTTGATTGCGGAAACGTCGCTTTCCTTCCGCGTGCGCGAAAAGATCGACTCGAAGTACGCGCATCGATCGGTCATGGCGCTCAAAACATCGCCGCTGCAAGCTGCACGTAGCGTTACAAACGTGTCGAAAGCAAACAAGTCAACCGACAGCAAGCCATCCGCCTGCGCGTCCGCCGAAGCGCGGCGGGTGGCTTTCGAACCAGCAGCAGCGCTAACACCACCTGCGCAGCCAGAAAGCCCCCAGGCGACCGTCGAAGCGCCGATGACCGCCAGGGTGAAAAATGTTCTTCGAGTGCACCGACGCATGCACGAATCCTATCCGCCGAACACGCCGGTCGCATTGATGATAGCAAGAAGCGACACCACCGCAATGGCAAGTCCCACCACAAAGACCAGCGCATCGTGAACCTTCATGGGCTTACGTCCCTTCGCGCCCTTCGGAGCAGCCTTCATAGCTGCATCGTCCTTGGTTGCTTCGGCCGCCGCAACGCCTGCAGAGCTATCGCACGTCGCCGCACCGGCATTTCCAGCCGCGCCAGCAGCGTCAGCCCTCGCCTCAACTGCTGCATCGCACGCAGCCTGCACCTTCGCAGCCTTGCCGCCCTTCACGGCCTTTGCGACCTTCGCACGCAGCATCACAATCTTCGTAAGCACGTAACCCACGGGGCACGCAAAGTTGCAGTAAATGCGGCGCGAGAACAACGCGCCAACAAACACCAGCGGCAAAAGCGCCCACTGAATGCCCACGCCTACCTGGCCGAATATCAGCGAGAACGGCTCGTAATTCGCAAAGTCAAGGTTATGGAATCCCAGCGTGAGCGCAAGAGACGCAAACACCAGAATGCCGGGCGACCACTTCAAAACCTTAGTCACCGTGGGGTTCAGCGGCTTCTTGCCAATGGGACCGCCAAACGCAAACACGACCTCCTGCAGCGCACCGAACGGGCAAATGTAGGCGCAATACGTGTTCTTTCCCGTGGCAAGCAGCATGATCAGCGCGCCAAAAACCAGCAAATACCACCTAAGGTAGTCCACCACACTAGGCCAATCAAGCGAGAACAACGCAACCAGAACCGACAACGTAATGAACTGCGACGCCATGAATCCCATGACAACAATGGAATACACGCGGCATACCCACTTCAGTTTCGCGTTCTTCGAGAAGCGCGAAGCCACCAACGCCAATATCAACATGACCAGCACCAACGCATCAAGATAACCAACTTTCACGCCGGTATCCTGCTTGGCAACCGTGGTTCCCAGGTAATGCTCGCCCACGTACGTCACGCCTCCGTTAATGGCCTTAGTCGCGGCGTTCGACGAGATTGTGGCATGGCTAATGGCATCCACGTTCGTCTCAATGCTGAAACCGTTTTCGATAGGCTTATTCATGAAGTTCTTCTTAAAGAAGCCCTGTCCGATAAGCTTGCGGAAATACGACGGCGACTCCTCTTGGCTGTACGCGCGCGTGTCAACAATGTTGCCTTCAAGGCTGACAAGCGTAGCCATAACGACCTCGGACTGGTATCCGTAATGACCCGTGATTACCAGGTATCCAACGGTATCATCGCCATTAAACACCTCGTAGACAGGCGGCTCGTCGCTTACGCGTTCATATCGATCGAAGGTATCGTAGCTATCTAAAAACGACTCGTTGATTGGCTCGTGATGCGCAAGATCAAGCGCAAACAGCACCGCAATCACAACGCAACCCAAAGCGAAGAGAATCTTTCGCACCTTTTTCGACAAGGTTGTCTTTTGGCGATCTGACATATTACCAGTCACCCTTTCGCTGTGCCGTGTTGTTATCCTTAAGGAAGTTCAGAACCTTGCGCGCGCAAATCGCTTCGACCAGCTCTTCCTCACCGAAATCCGGCTCCGTCAGAAGCACGCGCGCATACTGCTCGCGATAATTCTGCTTGTAGGCCGCCAAATCCTTGTCGGTTACTTTGATGCCCTCGATCTCCGCAATGGAAAGAATCGTCGCATTCTCAAGGGCCGTACGCACCAAGTTGGCCTTGCAATACTCAAAAAGCTGATCCTCGGTAATACCGTTCACGTAGCAAAACGCGCCCACGGACTTCCTGTTTTCCACCAAACGCTCACGCAGCTGCTTTTCGGCGCGCGCTGCTTCTTCCTCAAGCGCTTCTTCATCGATATCGTATGTGGAGCTGTTAATAATCGTGTTGATGATCTCATTCAAGAAAACGCTCTCATCGCCATCGACCTCCACAAACAGACCAACATGAGGGCCTGGAACAAAGTTACTCATTATCTGTTTCATATGTCCGACTACTCCTTAAGGGACGAAATCAATCCTGCATTTCGATGCGGACAACACCCGCTTAATAATCATGGCGAAGGGGTCACAAGCCTCATCACTGCAGACGTGGCAGCCGTCGCCGCCGCGACCACCGCCGCCGCAACCACTCGATGCGCTAAGCCGCAAAAACACGGGTATCCCTCCCCTTGTTCCGGGGAGGGACCACCACGCGTACCTAGGAAGAGAACTATTCTGCGCTTTCCTCAAGCTCTGCCTTTTCGGCCTTCGCCTTTGTCTTGCCAAGACGGAAGCCGATAACAGCCAAGATAATGCCAATGCCGCCGAAGATCAGAAGACCCATGGCAGCGGACTGGCCTTCGACCTCAAGGGTGCACGCGTACGCCCAGTCAATGCCGAACGCAATGGCAAGCAGGCCGATAATCCAAAGAACCAGCACGCCCACGCGCTTACCGGTGCTCAGGTTCGCTTTGCGATAATGCACGACCAGCAGCGTAATAACAGCGCCAATAACCAATCCAACGATTGAATAGACAAGCATTTCAAGCAATCCCATTTAAGCCACGTCCTCTCTAGATGTCTTTGCGCCAGAAGTCGGTCAGAGCCTGCTCATCTGGAATTCCGCCGTAGCCGAAGAATCCATCGAAGAAGCGAGCGATGCTGCCGAAGCCAGGGATGCTGGTCATAACACGAAGCACGTCATGATGCCAGATCTGGGGCTTGTTGTAGGGGCATACGCCAATGCAAATGCCGCAGTCGTTGCCATCAAGCGGCAAATACCAGTTGATCAGGCACTTCTGAGCATCCAAGTGATACTTCTTAATGCCGTCCTGGGCGCAAAGGCTCGTGGGCTTATTCTCGGGGTCGTTGATGCTCAAATGCGTAATAGCCTGAGACGGGCAGCTGTCGGCGCACACCTGGCATACCTCGCAGAACTCGGTAACGCCAAAGGACTTCGGCTTGTCGTACTCGAACACGGCATCGGTGTAAACCTTGGCAAGGCGAACACGTGGGCCGTACTCTTCGGTCATCAAGATACTCATACGGCTGCCTTCGCCCAGACCAGCGCGGATAGCTTCCGCAACGCTGGGGGATGCGTTATTGCCGCAGTGGTACGTGTTGTAGCCCATCTTCCTGAGGAACTGGGCAACGCGCAAGCCAACTTCGGCCATGCGAGAGTACGCGGTGTACGTTGCACCCGTTTCAATCATGGAGCCGGATGCCTTGAAGCACTCGTAATCCATCTCGAACGCTAGAACAATAACCGACTTCGGCTCAAAACCGAAATCCATAGGACGAGAAAGGTTCACGCGCTCCTTAATCAGATTGCCTTCCATGTCGGTGGGCATAGCAACTTCGGTCGCATAGACAAAACGCTCATCGTAAGGAGCAATGCCAACCAAGTCGGCGCCAAATACCTTTGCAGCCTTCTTCAGGGCATACGATGCCTGAGCGGGGCTTTCGAACTGGTACTTATCCTTAGCAACGTCGAAACCGCCCTTGCCGCCGTTGGGGAAGCTGGCGCTGGTCTGACCGTACATAGTCAAGGGAGCCAACTCGCCGCTGGGGGTAGTGATGTGCACACAGCTGTCGAAGGAGCGACCTGCGCCCGTTACGCTTGCGCCCATCAAGTTGTACGTAGCCTGTCCGCCGTACTCGAATGCATAGTCGATTTGCGTGTAGCCCGGATCGCCATAGGTAAACGGCGTATCGGGGTTTGCGCCCGTCCACTGATCGAACAGATCCTGGTTGTCGCGATCATCGGGCGGAATCATTCCCTTAGGAACAAGGCGAGCACGCATGAAGGCAACATTCTTGCCATCGAAGCGCTTAAATTTCTCGGGATCGATCTCCAACATTTCATCGATTGTGTTGTAGGTTTTCGCTTGTGCCTTCTCGGCAGTGCCACCAGCACCCAGCAACGAAGCAACGCCGATAGCGCCACCCGCTGCGGCACCAAGCTTCAAAAAGTTTCGCCGGCTCAGTCCGCCGATCTCGGTTTCCACAGTCGTCATCCGTACCCCTTCCCTTAAAGTGTGGACCTGCTTGCGCTTGCGACCCATCCGAAAAACCATCTGCCTCCCTGCTCTGGCTTTCCCTTCCGTAAGCGCTGAAGCCATATTGCCATACAATCACGTACTCCGAATGTACCCAACAGGGGTAGACATGCATCTACCCCTGTTGGGGGTAGAGACCCATTTCCCCTCTTGACGGGGCAAAAAGCAGACAAGATAATAGATGCGGGTGGCGCAATGGGGGTTGCGCACAGGAAAACTACATGCGGGGGAAGCAGTGGACAAGAACCTTTTTCGTCCATCAAAATCTATATGGCCGAAGGGCGTTCACGGCCTTTCTCTAACCGTTGCGTTCTTCTTATTCAACGCCGAGCACTTCAACGTCTTTGGCAACAAGAACGTCATCCGATTGTTTTCCGATACGCTGTGGAGCAGGCCGGCAGAACTGAACTTAACCTCTATCATCATTGCGTGCATTGGCTTTTTCGCGCTCATGTTGCTTTTCCAGCAGAAGCGCTATTCCATGAGCGGTCCCAAAGGGCTTGCCGTTGCTTGCGCGCTGCTCGTGCTTTCTCCGGCCCTTTGGGCACTATCGCGCAACGTTTTGCATAACGAGTTCCTGGGATATTTTGGGTTCGCCTTGTACGTATTCGGGCACTTATGCTTCCTGCCGACCATCGTCAAGAATCTAGCGGTGGTAGGACCGCTCCAAGCGTTAACGATTTATGCTATATCAACGGTCCTTCTATCGGCAACGAAACCGCTTTTGGTCAAAATTCCTCTTTGGACGCTCAATGTTACTATTGCCCTCTTGCCCTTGATCATGTTCGCCTGCTTAAAACTTGCGAACAAGAACGCGCCTGTATCCATTGAACTCAAGAAGAAATCGAAAACAAAGGTTCCCAAAGTATTGGTGGGCACGCTTATCATTACCGGCATGCTTTCGGGTGTCTATGCGGAAACGGGATTATGGCAGCTCGGAAGCGCTTTAACACAAGCATCTATTGCAGAGAGCGTGGTGGCAGCGCTTGCCATTATCTTCTTCCTGGCATCGTCGCACCTCAACTACAACCGCATTCTCTATGTAATCAGCATCCCCCTTATGGCCTACGGCATTATGCTCGTGCTCACGAAAGATTTATCGTTGGGACTTATGGGTGCGTGCGTTTACCAGTTTGGCTTTGATTTCCTTTACGCGGGGCTCTGGTCGCTTTACGCATACCTCGTGCGCTATTCCACCTTCAACTATTATTGGCTGGCGGTATCGGCGGCATTCGGAACGTTTCTGGGACGCACGATTTCGGTGACCGTTATCGAAGGGCTCAGATCAGTCCCTTCCGCATCGGTCGGCCTCGACTTCTTTATTCTGACGGTACTTTTCGGCGCGATGCTTGCAGCAATCATGCTCTACGGCCAAAACAACATGAAAAGCGGCTGGGGTAGCGTTAAAATTCAAGCAGAATTCATTCCCACCGACCCGCAGGAGCAAAACTGCAATGCCATTGCGGCCGTTTCCAACCTGACCGGACGCGAGAAAGACGTATTACTGCTACTCTCGAAAGGCTGCAACGCAAAGTCCATAAGCGATCGCCTTTGCATTTCTCCGGGAACAGCGAAAACGCATATCAAGCACGTCTACAACAAGCTGGGCGTGCATTCCCAACAAGAACTTATCGACCTGGTAGAACGCAACGGTCAGCAGTTGAAATAAAGCACACTCGAAGCACGGTCCTATATCGTTACAACAAGCAACAGCGCCTTACACACCTCCCTGTTCATGACGGTGAAGCGGACCAGGCAGGGTCGTGCCTTTTCTTTCATTAGGACACCGCTCCAACAGCATCTGGAATCGGGGCACAGAATGCATTTTCCGGACACAACGCAAAAACCCATTTTATTGAACTTATTCTCAGATTCGTGGTAATTTATGCCATAATTAATCTAAGAATCGTGGGATACAGTGATAATATTCACATCAGATTCGTGAGGAAAGGCCCAAAATGTTCAAACGAAAAATCTACGAAAAGCTCCTTGCGTGGAAATCCGAAAGCAAAGGGAAAAGCGCTTTGCTCATCGAAGGCGCTCGCCGTGTAGGAAAGTCAACCATCGTCGAAGAGTTCGCTCGTCGTGAGTACGAGACATACCTTATTATCGATTTCACGCGAGTATCTGCCTCGTTCAAGCAAACGTTTCTCGACACCAGATCCGACATGGACAGCTTCTTTTTGTACTTGGCTGCGGAATTCGGCGCCCGATTCGTAGAACACAAGACGCTCATTGTGTTTGATGAGGTCCAGGCATTTCCCCCGGCCCGTGAGTTCATAAAACACCTGGTAGCGGACGGTCGTTACGACTACATCGAAACAGGATCGCTCGTCTCCATCAAGAGCAACGTGAAGGACATTCTCATCCCATCTGAAGAGGAGGCCATCAAAATGCAGCCTCTTGACTTCGAAGAGTTTCTCTGGGCCATGGGCGAGAATGCCTTAGCAACGATGATCAGACATTCTTTTGATGAAATGAAAAGCTTGCCGGACTCTCTCCATAGAAAAGCAGACCGGTTGTGGCGAGAATACATGCTGGTCGGCGGCATGCCGCAATCCGTCGACGCCTATGTCGGCGCCCGCGACATGATGTCTTCCGACAAAGCGAAGCGTCTCATCCTCAACCTGTATCGAAACGATGTGGAAAAACACGGAGGTACTGCGGCGAAAAGGATAAAGGCGGTGTTCGATGCGATACCGGGACAACTTTCGCGCCACGAGAAAAAGCTTGTCTACGCCAACATCGATAAGGATTCTCGGGCCCGAGACTACGTGACGGCGCTCGCATGGATGAAAGAAGCAGCAACAGTGAACCTGTGCACGCTGTGCACTGACCCCTCTGTCGGGCTGGGTCTGTCGGAGAACGACGAAGCCGTAAAGTGCTACATGGCGGATACGGGATTGCTTGCCAGCATGGCACTCGCATCACCAGATAGCGCCCTTTCGGGAATTTACCGCCAGGTTCTTATGGGTGATGTAGAGGTAAATGAAGGCATGCTCATGGAAAACGCAGTCGCCCAGCAGCTTCGCGCCAACGGCCACCCGCTGTTCTTCTATTCGAAGTACTCGGAAGTAAAAGAGGAGCGAATGGAGATAGATTTCCTTATCGTGCGCCCCTATCCCGATGCAGCCATGAAACCGCGCGTCTGCCCCGTAGAAGTAAAATCAGGCAAGCGCTACTCACCCGTTTCGCTGAATAAGTTCAAAGCCAAGTTCAAAAAACGCGTAGGAACAGAGTACGTGCTCCATACCAAGCCGTTAAAGGTTGAAGGCGATAGGGTTTTTCTGCCATTGTATATGACCATCTGCCTGTAAGCGCATCGAGCAGCTCTCGTGCCGTTTTTAGCATCTTGGTCGCGTTTACGGTACATCGTTGGCGCCATGCTGGACCCGAAAACCATCGTCTCGAACGCAAGCGTTCCAAGCGCACTGCCTAAACGCACGAAGGGCCTCCATTTCTGGAAGCCCTTCGCCTATTTGTATGTTTGTCCAGCGCCGCATAAGCAACACGCTTGGACGGCTTGGATTCCGTAGGGA
>CAKTVK010000055.1 GCA_934623455.1 uncultured Eggerthellaceae bacterium
GGCGCGGCACGCCTCCAAAAGCGCGTACGTTCCTTCCACGTTCGTGCGTACAAACGGAGAAGGATCGGCGATGGAATTGTCGTTGTGGCTTTCCGCGGCAAAATGCACAATAGCGTCTGTATCAGGCACAATACGGTCCAGCAGCGCCGTGTCACAGATGTCCCCTTGCACAAATGTCATGCGATTTGCAGGGATACCCGCAAGATTTTCGCGATTGCCAGCATACGTGAGCTTATCTAAAACGGTCACGTGCACGCCCGGCTGATTGTCCACAACCCAGTGAACGAAATTGCTTCCGATAAAGCCCGCACCACCCGTAACGATGATTCGATTAAACATTGCTACTCGTTGCTCCTGGATACCGAGCTTCCCTTGATTCTGCCCGAAAGAACGCTGTTCAGATACAGGCCGTAATCGGAATGCGAGTATTTTTGCGCGGCTTTGCGCAGCATTTCTGCAGAAATCCAGCCGTTATTGAACGCGATTTCCTCCAAGTTGGCAATCTGGATGCCCTGCCGCTCCTCAATGACGCGCACGTATTCCGTTGCCGAGTACAGGCTTCTCACGGTTCCCGTGTCGAACCACGCACTGCCGCGATGCAGCAACATTACGTTCAGAGATCCATCTTCCAGGTAGCGACGGTTGAGCGACGTGATTTCCAGCTCGCCGCGATCCGAAGGTTCGACTTCCTTTGCCCACTGGACCACGCGGTTATCGTAGAAGTACAAGCCGGTCACGGCGTAGTTGCTCTTGGGGTCTTCGGGTTTCTCTTCAAGCGAGATTGCTTTGCCCTTATCGTCGAACTCCACCACGCCAAAACGTTCGGGATCGGGTACATAGTAACCGAACACCGTAGCGCCAACTTCGGTTTGAGCTGCGGTTTTAAGCAAAGATGTGAAGCCGCCACCGTAGAAAATGTTGTCACCCAACGTGAGCGCGACGGAGTCTTCGCCAATAAAATCCTCACCGATAATGAATGCCTGAGCAAGACCATCGGGTGAAGGCTGCTCTTCATAGGAGAGCTTGATGCCAAACTGGCTGCCCGACCCCAGCAGTTTCTTGAAATTCGGAAGATCATGCGGGGTAGAGATGATAAGAATATCGCGAATACCCGCAAGCATGAGCACGCTCAGCGGGTAGTAAATCATGGGCTTATCATAGATTGGCAGGAGCTGTTTTGATGTCACCATCGTAAGCGGATACAAACGCGTACCGCTGCCACCAGCCAAAATAATTCCCTTCACCGGCAAAACTCCCTTTTCGCTCGCGTTGCCATCCGTCTAAATCTTAACGATACAGTATCCCACTTCGCAAGATGTCTTGCAACGGCGCGCGTACGGTAAAAGGTGATAGAGCCCGTCTCATTTGTTGACAAATTACCCCACCTTTTGTCAACAAGGGGCACCTGCCGGCAAGGGTCGAGCCGAACCGCAACGCTTCTTCCGGATATCACCAAATCGCAGGCCATCTTGTCGAAAAATAGGCTCGAAAACGCCCAGATTAACGGTGCGGGGCACCTCAGAGGTCCAAATAAAGCAACTTGCGACCCATTAACTCCCCCGCATCTAGCGAAAGCCCAGGTCGCGAGAGTTCCCTAGCGGTAGCGGACACAGCAACACCCTCTCGACCTGCCCCGTACCGTCGATTTGGGCGTTTTGGAGATGAAAAAACGACAACATGCCGCCGGAAGACCCAAAAACGTGCGACTGAGCTCAACATATCACCATCGAATCCCAAGCACGCACGCAGAAATCCTAACAAATCCCTACGGGGCGCGAAAAACGCCTTCTCGCGTTCAAATGCAAAGAGAGGGCGAAGGTGTTCGCCATCTAGAAGTCACCTGTCGGCAAGGGCTGAACCGAACTGCGACGCTTTGGATAAGTTAAGCGAGCCACAAGCGCAAAGAGGCATTATCCAAGCGAAGCCGTGAGGTGAACCCTTGCCGACGGGTGCCTTCACAATCGTGCTGCGGCATTTGTTGACAAAAGGTGGGGTAATTTGACAACAATTTCACTCGTGGCGGCAAAGGACCGAAGTGCAGTAATCGCAGGCGCTGGGCGTGCCGGCAATGCCGCCCAGGCCGCTTTCGCGCAGCTCGAACGGAAGCGAACGTCCTACCTGGAACATTGCCTCAACCGTTTGGTCGAAGTTCACCAAGTTAGTCACGCCCGCCAGCGCAATCTGCGCACTGACCAGCGAATTTACCGCAGCCGTGGCGTTGCGCTTCTGGCAGGGAATCTCCACCAGACCGCCCACGGGGTCGCACACCAAACCCATAAGCGACGTCATGGCGTTGCTGGCCGCCGCCAAACATTGCTGCGGCGTGCCACCCAAAAGCTCCACCACAGCACTTGCCGCCATGGCGCTTGCCGTGCCGATTTCCGCTTGGCAACCGCCCTCGGCGCCCGACACGGTAGCGTTACGCGCCACCAGATGCCCCACCGCCGCCGCATTCGCCAGCGCCTTCGCAATCTCATCGTCGGAAAAGCCGTGCTCTTCCTGCACCGCCATAAGGACCGCCGGGATAACGCCCGCGCTGCCCGCCGTGGGCGCGGCAACAATGCAGCCCATGGAAGCATTCGTCTCCAAAACCGCCAGCGCATAACGCGTGGCCTTCTCCATAAGCGCGCCCATAAGCACGCCACCGCCCGCCGCTGTGAGCTGCTGTATCTTCTGCGACTCGCCGCCCAGCAAGCCGCCAATGGACGGACGTGGGCTCTCCAACGGCTCGTGCGCCGATTGACGCATGACCTTGATAACGCGATGCAAGTACGCAAGTGTCTCATCGGCCAGTCCATCGCGCTCCAGCAAGTATTTATTGCGCTGCAAGTACACCGCGCTCATGGGCGCATCCCACTGAGCGCAACGCGCCAGCAAGTCTTCGCCCGTTTTGAAATCGTACTGATGGTACGCATCATTCGCCTGCTCTTGCTGCGCGGCATTCGTACCTGCCAGCGCCTTCTGACCACCCGCCTCAACTGCGGCAATGGCCTTTGCGCTGTGGATGCCGGGATGCGCCTCAAGAATGGAAACAAGCGAATCGGGAAGCAGCTCGTCGGTCTCGATGATGGTAAACGCCTGGCCGCCCTTGCTTGTGCGATACAGATTCGCCGTGGCAATGTTCACGTTTGCAGTGAGCAGCGTGGTGGTGATAAACGCCAAAATGCCCTTCTCGTCGTGCTGATGCACTACCAGGGAATTGCTTTTGCCCGTAATCTCCACACGCATACCATCGATGTGCGTGAGTTTTGCCGCGCCGCCGCCCACCGACACGCCGCGAAAACAATACGTGGTGCCCGCCGCATCCACCGCTTCGATATCCACCGTATTGGGATGATCGTATTCCGCCTGGGGAAGCGGCACGATGTTCACATCCATCCCTGCTTCTTGCGCCAAGACGAAGGAGTCGCGAATGCGCAGGTCATCGGTAGAAAGCCCCAGCATTCCCGCCACCAGCGCGCGGTCAGTGCCGTGCCCCGAATACGTGTGTGCGAGCGAACCGTACAGCTTGAAAGTGACAGACGCCGGCTGGGAACCCACCAGCTTGCGCGCCATGGCGCTTATTGCAAGGGCGCCCGCGGTATGGGAGCTTGACGGGCCCACCATAATGGGGCCGATAATGTCATGCAGGAGCATGTGAGGCATGGCTGTTTCCTTTCGCTTCTTTCCCCTGTCAGGATACTCTTTTTGCCGCCGGAATCGCACACGGCCCAACGAACGGGCAAATCTTTCGAGAGCGTGCCGCTGCGCCGCCCGGTCGAATAAGAGGGGAAGGCGCGCGAGCTTCGCGGCCCTTAGAGGGCATCCGCCAGTAAGGATTGAGCCGAACTGCGACGCTTTGGATAAATTGAGCGGGCTTCAGGAAAGAAGATGCATTATCCAAGCGGAGCCGTAAGGCGAGCCTTTGCCAGTGGGTGCCCCGAATTGCGTCCCGAAGAAAAGACCCCCGGCGCAACCAGGGGTCTTGCAGAGTACTATTACATTGTAAGCAACAAAAAGCCTTATTGGTTGCCAAGCGATTAAATGCTGGGGCAGCAATCCGAGTTAAGGCTTTGATTGGCAACAGCGGTATCCGCCGGCAAGGATTGTTGACAAAAGGTGGGGTAATTTGTCAACAGGCAAATCAGCTGCGGTCGCCGCCGCGTCCGCCACCTGCACCGAATCCGCTGGTCGTTGCCGTGGTCGATGCGGTCAGCGCGGTTTCCGTGCTACCGATCTTCACCGTGAGCGTATCGCCTTCCGCTGCGGCGTCCGCACTTGCCAGAACCATCTGGAAGTTCTTCGTTGCTGTGAACGATGCAACCGCATTTCCTTGCGCATCCAGCAAAACAACGGTTTGACCTGCACTTCCACTCGCCGATGCCATGGCAAACGCCTGCGTGCCGCCCGTGAAACTTTGCGCCATGCCCGCGGAGCCCACCATGAGCACCGTGCCGCCCGTGATAGTCGCCGAAGAATCGTAGTCGAAGAAACCATCGCCGTTCGATGTGGGGCCTTCCACAATAAGCACGCCGCCGCTTACCTCAACGCTTCCATTGCTATCAATGCCATCGCCACCTGCGGAAACATACGTAGTGCCGCCTGTCACGATAACTTTGCAGGTCGAAGCACCCGCGCTCGTGCCTTCAGACGCACCTGGAGCGTCACCCGGAACACCTGCGCCCGAATCGCCCGAGGCGGCAGCACCAGCATCACCCAAGGCAGCACCCGCACCTGACCCGCTGGCACCACCCACACCAGCACCCGCATCCGGCCCGCCGGCGCCGCCGCGGCCGCCGCCGCCCATCGGCATGCCGCCTTCCAGCGATGACCCGCTTGCTGCGTTAATGCCATCGTCGCTGGAAATAATGCTCGTTGAGCCGCCGTCGATGCGCACCACCGTGCCTTCATAGCCCTCGTAGCACGTCAAGACATCCACCGTACCAGCTGTGATGCGCATGAGCGTTTCCGCGTGAACAGCATCGTTACCTGCGGAAATAGTGAAATCACCGCCATCGATGGCCACGAATCCGCGACCTTCTTCACTGTCATTTGTACTTTTCAGCGCGTCTTCGCCACACATGATGTCGAATGCGCCATCGCAAATCTTCAGGCAATCCTTGCCGCTCAACGCATCCTCAACCGCATTGATCACGTACGTGCCGCCCGTAATGACCAGGTCATCCTTGCTGCGCACGGCATGGCGATAATTGCCCGTGATATTTAGCGCGCCCGTGCCATTCAGCGTCAGATCGTCCTTGCTGAAAATGGTCGCCGTAGGCTCTTCGTCTTCATTGAGCACGTAATCCGAGCCATCCACCAGCGTGTTTTGTGTTCCATCGGCTAACGTGATGAACGTCTTGTCGGCCGCCATAACGTAAATACAGGGGCCATCGCCATTGTTCATAGACACGCCGTTTAACACCAGCTGACATTTTTCTTCCTTGTCAATGTTCACGTAAACACAGCCATCGGTCAGGCTTCCCTTAAGCACATACGTGCCCGCCTGCGTGATAGTCACATCGTTTCCGCTGATAGACACGCCGCTTGCGCTTTCGTGCGCATTCGTTTCCGCAGACGAGGCGTTATCGGCCAACGTGATATACGTTGCCTGCGCGGCGTCGTAGCTGGCATCCAAATCGCGCTTGCTGTACTCCAAATCGTAGGCGCTCGGGTCATCGGTTGTCGCGATACCACCCGCAGCGCTTGTCACCGCAACTTCGCTCGCACTTGCCGCGTCGTCCGTGCTCGTTGCAGAGGCCGCAGCGCATCCGCCCAGCGATGCCGCCAGCATTGCGCTCAGCGCACAACAGACAGCCCCGGCGGCAGCACGGGTAAATTGCCGTTTCTTCATCGATATCACCTTCCAAGCACTTAAAGCGAGTCGCGCGTCATCTGCGCAGGAACAAGCGCCACTTTCAGATTGCCGTTATAGCAGCGCAGCTCGTCCATCAGCTCTTTTACGCTTGCGTCCGCACGCAGCTTCATCAAATACGTCAAGTTATACAAGCTGCCCATGTTCGACGTCTTCACCTCGGTGAGCTCGAAACTATCCGTATAGCGTTCCAGCACGGGCTCAAAAACGCCTTCGAACTCCAGATCCTCCGGCACGGTAAGATGCAGCTCGCGCTCCACCGTTTGCGTGCGGCCGAACGGCGAAAGCACATATGCTACATTCGCAATGCCCATAATCGCCGTGAACAGCACCGCCAGGCTCAAATATCCCATGCCCGTTGCCAAGCCAATCGCCATGGCGAAAAACACGCTGCCAATATCCTTCGCGCTGCCGGGAATGCTGCGAAAACGCACGAGATTGAACACACCCATTACCGCGATACCCGCGCCCAAGTTGCCGTTGACCAGGGTAATTACCGTTTGTACCACCAGCGGCAGCAACGCGAGCGTTACCACGAAGTTGCACGAGTACTTGTGGCGAAACATGTAGATAAGCGCGCACGCGGCACCTAAAACAAGCGACGCTACACTGCACAACAGGAATCCGCCCGTCGTCACATTAGCAGCAACCGATTCCGTGCTGCCCAAAACCGAAGTAAACATAATATCAAGCATGTTTCAGCTCCTTTTGCTCTTTTTCGTATGCCGTTCCATATTTCGAGAAGGAACGCGGATAAATCTGATTCTGGGAAAGCGCGTTGACCAGCCAAAATGGCATGCCGCCCCCTTGCTTTATTTCCATAAGGATCTGACCGGGACGCAAAAGATCCATAGCGCGGTTATCAAGCCGGAAAGCGAAAGGATCGCCCACAGGATGCCCTGCGCGCAGTTGGGAGTCAAATGTGATGCGCAGCGAGCATCCCGGATTTCCCGGCTCGGCCCACGCGGTGCGCGCGCATTGCGTGACCATGGCAGGACGAATGCCCTGATAGCGCTTGAGAAACACCGCAATCTCGCGCGCCACCTGGCGTTCATGGGGCAGAAGCGGTGCGGGCTCAGCGGCTGCGACTGCTGCGACCGCAACGGCGGCAGTGGCAGCGGGCGCTGCTGCGTGCGCGGCGCCAGTGGCTGCGGCTGCAGCGCACCCCTTCCCCATGGCGACCGGGGAGAACAACGCGCATGCCTCATCGACGTCCATGCCGGACAAAAACGCGCGCGCCGCATCTGTGGAAAGCGCCAACCTGCGCTTATACACCACGCCGCGATACTTCTTCTTCAACTCCACGAACACTTGATCGGAAACGGGAGCAATGCTTCCATCGGGTTGGGCGATACCGTACGAGCGCACACGCAGTTTCTCTTTGTAGAGCGGCTTTTCCAACGAACGGCTGATCAGCTGATTTTCAGGGGTGTCGAAGTAAAGGCTGCTCACCACCGTTTTCGGGTAATCGTCGGGCTTCAAAAACTGCTGCGTTATCATTAGCATCGTGCGGTATTGCTCCGCGCTCAAACAATACTTCTTCTCAACGCGCTTGAACGTTGCTGCATATGCTTCCATAATTCGTCCTTTCGCCTGCGTTTTTAGCTCTTGCTTTTGGTTTTCTACCTTTATCTGCAATCTTGCGTTGCTCTTTGGTTCGCACCGGCTCTTGACTTTGCTTCGGTCTTAGCTCTTGCTTGCGCCCTGCAGTTCGCGCCGCAAAACGTAAAGGCTTGTCCTTTCAACGTTCCCCATGCTAAAAACCGCAGTTGAAAGAATCCTTAAACGCCGGCCAAACCGCCAAAACCTTTAAGAAAACTTTCAGTGCGCACGTTACAATGGAAAGCGAAACAAGATGCAAGAGAAAACGACAGGAAGGCTTGACGTGCAGATTCTCATTGTTGAAGACGACAAAAAGCTGGCGTTGGCGCTCAAGCAGATATTGGTAGAGGCTGATTACCAGGTAGACGCCGTACACGATGGCCAGTCCGGCTTGGATTACGGACTTTCGGGCATCTACGATGTGATCATTTTGGATGTTATGCTGCCGAAGATGGACGGTTTTGAGGTCGCTAAGGAGCTGCGTCGCGGCCGCGTTGACACGCCCATTTTGCTGCTGACTGCGCGCGATACCGTGCGCGATAAGATTGTGGGCCTTGACTCTGGCGCCGATGACTACATGACCAAGCCGTTCAGCCCCGCCGAGTTGCTGGCGCACTTGCGCGCGCTTCTGCGTCGCCAGGGGCAGGTTGTTTTCGAGACCGTTACCTTCGGTGATTTAACGCTCAATCTGGAAAGTCACGACTTGACCTGCGGCGATAAGTCAATCCACCTGGGATTCAAAGAGTTCTCGCTCGCACGCATCTTGCTTTCCAACCCCACTCAAGTGCTGTCGAAAGAGCAACTGCTCGCAAAGGTATGGGGCGTAGAAAGCACGGCGGTTGACAACAACGTGGAAGCGTACATTTCGTTTCTGCGGAAGAAGTTCCGCTTTGTGGGTTCGCACGTAGCCATTGAGTCGCTGCGCAAAACGGGTTACCGCTTAAGCTGCGGCGAAGACAGCGGCGGAGGCGCTGCGGCTGGCGCTGACGCACGGTAGCGCCGCGATGGGCGCTCGCGCAGCTCGTGCCAATGTCGCTGCTCGCCGATGATGCTGGCGGCAACTCCGCGACGGACGCTCGCCGCCGGTGCTGATGCCGCTTGCCGCCAACAGATGTTGCGCGGCAGACAACGCGGGTGCGAGGTCCGCTGGCACAGCCGCCGCAGCTGCTCGTTGCCAACGGCGGTGCCGCCGGTAACGCCCGCCAGCAGCACCGTCCGCACGACCCACCAGCGACGCCTTCCAGCGTTGCTGCCGGCATAGCCCATCACTTGCCACCTGCACAACCCACCAGCGACACCTTCCCCACAACCATAACCGCCGCCGAACACGAAAGGCACTGCACCATGACCGCGCACACCGAAAAAGATCTGCTCTCCAAGCTGCACCTGAAATTCACCGCACTCATTTGCGGTGTGGCAGCGCTTATCTTGGCGGTTTCATTCGCGTATATTGCCTGGTCAAATCAAAATCAAAGAATCGCATCGGTCTACGTTGAGCTTAATGCCGCTCTGGAAACCGTTGTCACAAAGGGCCCGCGCGACCTTGACCCCCCTGCCGAAGGCGCCAAACCACCGCGCATCGGCGACAAAAAAGAGGTCTCGTGGCCGTTTCCCATTGCGCTTTACATTGCCCGAGAAAACGATGGCGAGATCTCCTCGGTCATCAACATTAACCGCTTCTCCACCGCCATTGTTGACGACGAAACGTTGCAAACTATTTTGGAATCTACGTTCTTCTCACCCGATGAACAGGGATTTTTGGCGGACGAGGGTCTGTTTTACAAGAAAATCACGCGCGACGATGGCTCGGTGTGCTACGCATTCGCCGACCGCGGAATTGTAGATGACGCCGCGAACCTCAACCGCTCGCTTATCATGGTCGGAATCGCCATTATGCTTTTGGTGCTGGCGCTGGCCTGGGCTTTTTCTCGGTGGGCGCTGCGCCCTGTGCAGCGTGCCTGGGATAGCCAGCAGCAATTCATCGCCGATGCGTCGCACGAGATGAAAACGCCGCTTACCGTGATCATGGCAAACGCCTCCATTGCCCTGAAGAAGCCGCAAGCGACCATCGCGGAACAAAGCCAGTGGATTGAGGGCATCCAGGACGAAGCGCAAAACATGGAGCACCTGGTGCTTGATATGCTAGCGCTCGCCCAGCCGGAAAACGCGGTGGCTCAAGCCGCGACGACAGAGCACGTCAACATGAGCGAGATGGCAGAGCGGGCCTCGCTGCAGTTCGAAGCCGTTGCGTTCGAGCGCGGCGTTATGATCAACGATGACATCGATTCCGATATGATGGTTGTTGGCGACCCTACAAAACTCCAGCGCCTGATTGGCACGCTAGTCGATAACGCATGCAAGTACGCCGAAAGGGACACAAGCATAACGGTTTCTCTTAAAGCAGCAGGTCGCAATTGCGTTTTAAGCGTCCACAACTGGGGATGCCCCATTGATCCCCAGGACATCCCACACGTGTTCGACCGCTTCTACCGGAGCGACAAGTCGCGCGACCGCAGCAACAACGATGGCGAACACAGCTTTGGCCTGGGATTAGCGATCGCCCAGAAAATCGTGCAGCAACACGGCGGAGAACTGAGCGTGACGAGCTCCGCCGAAGACGGCACCACGTTTACCGCGCGCCTCCCCCGCGCCGAGGGTTAAGTTCGCTGCAGCGGCAGCAGCGGGCGCTAGGAACAACGAAGGCATTTTTTGGAGCAGAGCGTCTTTCTTGCTCCGATTCAAATCGGAGGCCGCAGACGCCGAAAGCAACAAGGGGGCTTGGCGCCCCCTTGTTGGAAAAGCGGGGGTAAATTCGGGCTAATCGACGATATTCGGCGGTCCGAAGACGCAAATCCACCTCTTTTGGGAGTCTTGCTGCGTTCTTCGAAAAACCGCGTCAATAAAACACCAGGTCAGACAACCGCTGGATTAGACAGCCCTCAACGGCAAACAATCGGCAGTCGGTCAGACCACCGAGTATCGTCGATTTGCCCGAATTCAGGGGTCGTTTTCCAACAAGCAGGCTCTCGGAGGGCGTCAGGTGGGGCATGCGGACGGCAGAAAGCAGAAAGCAACGGAGAAAGGAGCACCGGAAGAGCAGGAAAGCGGAAGCAAAGCGCTGCAGCAGACATGCCCGCCCCGCCGCAGCGTGAACAAGACTACGGTGTACCCGAACAAGACGCTCCGAACACAGCCGAAAAAACGGGCATCGCATGTGATGCCCGTCGTAGAAACGTTATACAAGAAAACGCGCGGACACGCAGCGCATGCCCGAAGGATCAACGCACGGCTAACAGCTAGAACATCATGAACAGATTTGCCAGCACCCAGCCGATAAAACCGCAGCACGGGAACGTAAGAATCCAGGCTTTCACCATGTTGCCGGCAATGTTCCACTTTACCTCGCGCGCGTTTCTGCTGGCACCCACGCCCATGATGGCACTGGTAGAACAATGGCTCGTGGAAACAGGCATGCCGGTGAGCGTGGAGATCAGAAGCGTGATTGCGGTGCTGGCGGAAGCAGCAACGCCCTGGTATTTATCGAGCTTGACCATGTCCATGGCAACCGATTTGATAATGCGCTTGCCGCCAATAAGCGTACCCAGCGAGATAGCGGCGGAGCACAGAATCATGAGCCACAGCGGGAAACCGGTGCCCGTGGTGTCCTCGATGTCAAAGCTCAGCATGAAGCCCAAAAGCGCAATGGACATGAATTTTTGACCATCTTGCGCGCCATGGAGGCCCGACAAAATAACAGCGCATACATCCATGACGACCGTGCAAATCTTATTGCTTCTGCGACGATCACATTGCGCAAACAGCTTTTCAATCAAACGCACGGCAAGCCAACCCAGCGCAAAACCCGCGAACAGGGAAAACAGCATACCATAAATGACTTTCGCCCATTCGTTGATCACAACGGCGCCAATGCCGTTCAGCGCAATGGCGGCACCGGTGATGCCCGCAATCAGCGAATGCGACTTCGATGCGGGGATGCCTTGAAACCAACAGAACACGCCCCATCCAATGGATGCCACCATGGCTGCCATGAGCGCCATAAGCGCTAAGTGGGGGTCGCCGGTGAAATCGACCATGCTGAACATGGTGTGGGCAACCGCGGTGGAAATGTAGGTCATGCCCATCAAGCCCACGAAATTAAACACCGCAGCCAGGGCCAATGCGGTCCCCGGCTTCATGCAACGTGTGGAAACAGCGGTTGCAATGGCGTTTGGCGCGTCAGTCGCGCCCGCAATAAGAGTAACACCAATAACGAGTGCCAAGATGACGCCCAATGTTGGATACGTCGCCATCTGAACGAACAATGCGCCCAGTGAAAGATCCATGCGAATCCTATTCTCTATATTATTAGTTGCGTTCGCAGTCGCTCGCACTTCCTGCGAATTGGCCCTGATTTGCCCGTCCACCTCTGCTGCAGGTCGCACTCCCGCAAAAGACGCTGAAAAACAAATCGGCGCATCGGTCAGCCGCACCACACTGGCACGTCACCGACCATGCGGTATTTTACAACAGCACCGCACTACTTCACGCAGCAAATGCATTGATGGTGCTGTTTTCGTTACTGCGGCGTCATCGTGTTTAGCGAAGCGACCCGCAGGCGACCCGCGCGGGCAGGCGCCTCCGTCTGTTAAAAAGTGACGGGGTCTTTTTCACCTTTTGCACCGCCGGCACCCGCGCACCTGGCGGCTGACGCCTCAAGTCGCCGGGCCAACGCGCCGCCGGCACCCTCCTTCCCCCTTCCCCTTCGCCTGCCCCCTTCCTCTTCCCCTTCGCGCATTCGATGAAATTCAATACCAGGTATTAAGTATGAGTAATACCACCTTTCAACCAAAAGGTGCATACTAAGCAACGTCAAAAACGCTTTTCGAAAAACGACGTTTACTGCAAGAAAGAAGGTCGCACCACGCGACAAACGAAAGGATTCAAACCATGAAGTTCAACAAGAAAGTTTTGGTAGGCGCGGTTGCCGCAATTTTGGCGCTTTCCGTGTTTGCCCTGGCCGGTTGCTCGTCCAGCTCGTCCTCGTCCGCCAGCGCATCGGGCAGCGCCTCTGCCGCCGGCGACGACAAAGTCATTACCGTTGGCGCCACCGTTCCCCACTACGACATTCTGACCGACGCGGTTGCCCCGCTTCTGGAAAAGGAAGGCTACACGCTCAAGGTTACCGAGTTCACCGACTACGTACTGCCGAACACAAACGTTGAGC
>CAKTVK010000056.1 GCA_934623455.1 uncultured Eggerthellaceae bacterium
GTCTCAAGGCGCTGCCCCTCGCTTTGCTCAGGGCGCATCGCCCTTGACTCGTCGCGTGCCGCTGGAAGCGGCTCGCGCATTGCCGGCCGCCCCTGAAGGGGCGACCCCCTACCTTACTTCTCGGACGGGTCCCCGTACTCCTTGACGCCCAGCTTGCCCGGCGCGATGCCATGGGCTTCCTGCTCCTGGATGTACTTCCTTATGGTGGCCTCGTTCAGCCCGACGGTTGAAACGCAGTGGCCCTCCGACCAGAAGCGGCGGTTGCCGAACTCGTGCTTGAGGTTCGCGTGCAAGGCGCGCATCATCAGAGCGCTTTTGCCCTTGAGATACCCCATGAAGCTCGCCACCGCCAGCTTGGGCGGTATGCCCGCCAGCATATGCACGTGGTCCGGCATGAGGTGCCCCTCTATTATCCCGACCCCCTTGTAGCCGCGAAGCTGGCGGAATATCTCCCCCAGGGAATCGCGATATCGGTTACAGGCGATCTTTCGCCTATACTTCGGTGCGGACACGATGCGGTACGCGGCCCACCACTTCGTGTGCGACAGGCTGTTTGCCTGGTTTGCCATGATGGCCGCCTTTCCGGGTGATACGTCCCAGGCAAGCGTATCGTACCCCATCGGAGGGCAGCCATCGTCGCGCAAGGGCGAAGCCCTCGATGCGCACCCGCATAGCGGGTGGTTTATTTCCCGACGCGCTGCGCGCGTCGGGCAGGCTCACGAGCCTACAAAACGACCACCCCGACTATCCGCTATTCGCGGAAGAGCAAAGGAGCTCTTGTTGTCGGGGTGGAACCTTTTACATGGACAGGATAACAAACGAATCTTAATATGGCCATAGTCATACACCGAATGATCGCAAATTGTTACCGCCGTAAAACCCGAAAATCCTCGGAAGACTCGGTTGAACCTCAACGCAGGCAAAGATAAATTCCTTAATATCAGAAGTAAGCCGATCGTAACGGCAACATCAAGCTCGGATTCATTCTCGTCAACCGCATCGCAGAAGCAGTAGATTCACTGACCTCCGCAGAGATAACAAGAGGATGAAGCATATACGGGTACCTAGAAAAACTGACTGGCCGCAAAATAGCGACAGCGAAGCAGTTCTGCGAGATAATCGTAAGCGAAAAACCACTGGTCTTATTAAGAAAAGAATGTTCTCGTCTCTAAGAAACAAGCGTAAAATACTTAAATGTGAAGTATCATTCTCAATTTTAAGGAATTCGCTTGTATACCATAATTAAAGAAATACGAAAAGAACGTGGCATAAGCCAAACCGAACTTTCGTCCATCTGCGAGATAAGTCGCAAAACGTTGTCCAATATCGAAAACGGGAAATGCACTCCCAGCGCAAAAACCGCCCTTAAAATCGCAGAAGCTCTGGGGCTTCCTTGCGAAAAGGTTTTTATTGAGCCTGGCGATCCCGTCCCCGCCGATAGGCTTCCGACTACCATCAAATATATTGACTTGTTTTGTGGGATCGGGGGATTTCGCTTTGCCGCAAACAACAGCTTTCAAAAAGCAGGCATTAATGGAGAGTGCGTCTTTAGCAGCGATATCGACAAAAACGCTCAGATTAGCTACGCCGCTAACTTCGGCGAAACGCCTGTTGGTGACATCACAAAAGTAAATGCTGCAGATATCCAAGATTTCGATTTGCTTTTTGGAGGATTTCCCTGTCAAGCATTCTCCATTATCGGAAAGCGTCTAGGTTTTGAAGACAAGACACGTGGCACGCTTTTCTTCGACATTGCTCGCATTCTCAAAGAGAAAAAACCACAGGCGTTTGTTCTCGAAAACGTCAAGCAACTCGCATCTCACGACAAGGGCAGAACCCTTGATACAATCCTTTCGACGTTGCGCGACGAACTGGGTTATTACGTTGATTACAAAATTCTGAATGCTCTCGATTTCGGACTGCCGCAAAAAAGAGAACGCATCATCATCGTAGGATCGAAAAAACCCTTCAAAATGAATTGGCCAACTTCATTTTCGCGAAATCAAACCCTGGCAGATATTCTTGAAACCAACGTAGATAAAAAGCATTATGCCTCTGAAGCCATTGTCGCCAAAAGAAAAGCGAAGCATACGGCTTCATGCTACCCATCCGTATGGCACGAGAATAAGTCTGGAAATATATCATCCTATCCATATAGCTGCGCATTGCGTGCTGGTGCTAGCTACAATTACCTGCTCGTAAACGGAGAGCGAAGGCTGACGCCTAGAGAAATGCTAAGACTGCAAGGCTTTCCTGACTCATTCAAAATTGCCGTTTCCGACTATCAAACGAGGCATCAGGCAGGAAATGCCGTACCTGTTAATATGGTAGAAGCTGTTCTTGATGCATTTTTGCCATTAGCGTTCCCCCCAAAAGAAAGCGAGCAATAATCATGGAGCCGCGCCTAAGAACCGTCAACAAAGCTGTCGCACCTTACCCAATAAACAACTTCCCGAAATCGTTTATTGAGAAGTTCACGGAAGAAATGATTTATCTACATGCGACGAAGCACCCCGTATCGATTGAAGGCGAAGAATGGGAGCAGATTTTCGCATTGTGCATCGGGGCTGATTGGAAGCCCTCCAATGTCGGACTCGATGATGTCGTCCTCGACAATTGCTGCTGGAGCGCAAAAACGGTAAAGTCCAACCTAAAAAACTTAGGAGCACAAAAAGAAGTGCGACTTATCAGCGGACGAAATTCTCCGACATACAGCTTTGGTGAGAGTGGTATCGGCCCCGATACCACCGATCCTAACGAAATCGGGAAAATGGTTCTCGAAATATGGAACGAACGAGTTTCCGGCATAAGACAAATCTTTAAATTCGCCCGCACAGTAGTCCTCGTAAAGGGAGAGAATCATGAAGAATTTCTCATATTTGAAGCGGATACGGTTCGATATGAACCAGAAAGGTTTCATTTTGCCTGGAATTCACGAGGGAATCTCGAAGGCTATGAAAACGAAACGCAGAAACATCGCTTTACGTGGCAGCCTCATGGATCTCAATTCACGATTATCGAAGAAATTCCCAAGAATCGTCTCCATTTGAAAATCACCCCTCCTGAAAGAATCAGCAAAGAAGCAGTACTCGACTCAGTAGGGTACGAATTCACCGACTATTGGGTTGTTGAGCTTCCATAAACTCATGGCGACTTCTGTCGCCATTTTTTCTTTATTCTGCTCAAATTTTGCTCAAGCAGTTCAGAAAAAGCCTTAGAAAATCAAAACAGGTCAGAGCATCAAGCTTCTGACCTGGTAAAATACTGGTCGCGGGGGCAGGATTTGAACCTACGACCTTCGGGTTATGAGCCCGACGAGCTACCAGACTGCTCCACCCCGCAATTTGCGTGCGCCTCTATGCGTCTAATTATTATAGACGCACTCTATATATAAATGCAAGAACTTTTTCAACTTTTTTGCTCCGACCAACCAAGCGCCGCCGCGGCACCAAAAACGTGCGGAAACCATAAGCGCCGGTGGCGGAGCCACGCTACCGCGACCCCACTCCCGCAACGTTTTACTTCAGCACCTCGTAATCAACCGAGGAATCATCCCAGTTGATAGCCGCGCGCAACGCCGCAAACTTCTGCTCTAGCGCATCCAGCGGCACGTCAAACTTCTCACCCGTCTTACGCACCTTCACCTCTACGTTGCCCGCATCAAGCCCGCGATTTCCCACCGTAATCTGCAGCGGCCAGCCAATCAGATCGGCATCGGCAAACTTCACGCCCGGGCGCTCCTTGCGATCGTCAATGACCACTTCCCACCCCTGACGTGCAAGTTTCGCGGCAATATCCTCGGCCGCAGGCTGCACGAGCTCGTCCTTCACCGCCAACGGCACCACGCAAATCTGCGCCGGAGCAATTGCCAGCGGCCACACAATGCCTGCATCGTCGTGGCACTGCTCCACTGCCGCTGCCAGCGTGCGAGAAACGCCCACGCCGTAGCAACCCATGATGAACGGCTTCTCCTTACCGTTCACATCCATGAACGTCGCACCCATAGCCTCGGAGTACTTCGTGCCCAGCTTGAAGATCTGACCAGCCTCGATGCCGCGCGCGCTCTTCAACGGCTTGCCGCACACGGGGCACGCGTCGCCTTCCTTGACCACGCACAGGTCGCCCCAGCAATCCACCTGGAAATCTTCACCCGGCTTTGCACCCGCAAAATGGAAACCGTCCTCGTTTGCGCCCACAACCCAGCGCTCAACGTTGCGCAGGCACTCATCGGCCGCCACTTTCACGCCAGAAGGCAGACCAACGGGGCCCATCGAGCCCTTCACCAGGCCGTATTCCACCATTTCCTCGTCGCTCAGCTGACGGAAGCCCGGAATAAGCTGCGCCGCCTTGATCTCGTTCACCTCATAAGCACCCGGCACGAACAACACCCAAACGGTGCCCTCTTCGTCAATGCCGCTAAACGCCTTCATCAGCGCCATTTCGCTGCAACCCAAGAACGCGGAAAGCTCGGCAATCGTATGCACGCCCGGCGTAGTAAGCTTTGTCAGCTGGTCGCACGCGTACTGCTCCGCCACGGGGCTGCACGCGCCAATCTCGGTATCGGCTGCGTAACCGCAATCGCAATACACCAGCTCGCACTCGCCCGTTTCCGCCAGAACCATGAATTCCTCGGAACCGCTGCCGCCAATTTGGCCGCTGTCTGCCTGCACAATGCGGTAATCGAAGCCCATACGGCTGAACATGTTGCTGTACGCCTCGCGCATCTGCAAATAGCTGGCGTCCAAACCCTCTTGGTCGGCGTCAAAGCTGTACGCGTCCTTCATAATGAACTCGCGCCCGCGCAGCAGACCGAAACGCGGACGGCGCTCATCGCGGAACTTCAGCTGAATCTGATACAGGTTCTTCGGCAGGTCCTTATAACTGCGAAGCTCGTTTTTCACCAGGTCAGTGACTACTTCCTCATGCGTCGGGCCCAGGCAATACTGCACTTCGTGACGGTCGGTAAAGCGAAGCATCTCCGCGCCGTACGCATCCCAACGCCCGCTTTCGCGCCACAGTTCGGCGTTCTGCACGAACGGCATAAGAAGCTCCTGGCCACCGTGCGAGTCCATTTCCTCGCGCACGATGTTCTCAATCTTGCGCAAAACGCGCGTGCCCAGCGGCATGAACGTATACATGCCCGCCGCTTCTTTGCGCAACATGCCCGCACGCGTCAGCAACTTCGCGCTGGCAATGTCAGCGTCGCTCGGATCCTCCTTGAGCGTGGGCGCGTACACCTGGCTCATCTTCAAAATAGCGCTCATAGTTTCGCAATCTCCTCCATAAGTGCGTCCAAAATTTCGTCTTCGCTTACTTTACGCAACATTTCGCCTTGAGAAAAGACTATTCCTGTACCGTTTCCGCATGCCACGCCAATATCGGCGTCCGATGCCTCGCCCGGCCCGTTCACCACGCAGCCCATCACAGCCACTTTCAGCGGACGCTCCACACTAGCAAGGCGCGCCTCCACGGCTTCTGCCAGCGGAATCAGATCCACCTGCGTACGCCCACACGTGGGGCAGCTGATAAGTTCCACGCCTCTATGCCGCAACCCCAGCGCATTCAGCAGCGCCCAGCACGCGCGCACTTCTTGAGTGGGGTCATCGGTCAGAGAGATGCGAAGCGTGTCGCCAATTCCCTGTTCCAGCAGAATTCCCAGGCCAGCGGCACTTTTTATGATGCCCTGAAACAGCGTGCCCGCCTCGGTAACGCCAATATGAAGCGGCGTTTGCGGAATGCGCTCGGACAACAGCTGATACGTTTCAATGGTAGCAACAACATCATGCGCCTTTGCAGACACCACCACATCGCGAAAATCGCGGCTCTCGAAATACGACGCGTAATCAGCAGCGCTTTGCGCCAGCTTCTGGGGAAGCGTCAAGTCATCGCGCGCGGCCAACTCCTTGTCAAGCGACCCCGCGTTCACACCCACGCGAATGGGAATGCCCGCTTCGCGCGCCGCTTCGATCACTTCATTGGTTTTCTCGAAACCGCCGATGTTTCCCGGATTGATACGCAGCTTCGCCGCGCCGCGTTGAGCTGCGCCGATGGCGATTCGTGCATCAAAATGGATATCAGCGACCACGGGAAGGGGGCTTTCCGCGCACACTTCCTCGAAGACATCCAGGCAATCAAGCCGCGGAACCGCCATGCGCACCACTTCGCAGCCAGCCGCCGCAAGTCGCTCGATTTGCGCCAAATTCGCGGCTGCATCTTCGGCGGAGGCATTCAGCATGGACTGCACCACCACGGGAGCGCCGCCGCCCAACGGCACCGCGCGTCCCGCCGCGCGAAACGCTGCGTTACCCACCAGCACCTGGCGCGTTTTCTCATTCGGTTTCATGGCGCTCCTTTCCGTTCGCGCGTCTTCCCATGTCAACGGGTCCATCGACCGCAGACCGCCAGCGGGCTCTCGTCGTACCACGACGACCGCCAGACCCTTCCCCTTGTTGACAAAAGGTGGGGTAATTTGTCAACAAATCAGAGGTCGAGTCGTTGCGGTATAGGGTCGGTGCATTTTTCATCGATGTTTCCATCATACACGTAATGCTGCGTTTCTTTGCCCACAGTTCCCGCAACAAGAAATACCAAGATAATATTCGGCAGCGCCATAAGCGCATTGGTGATATCGGTGGCCGTCCAAGCAACATCGCCCACGCCCATGCCGCCCAGGAAGCCCATCAGCAGGTACAGCACAATATAGCACGGCACCCACTTGTGTCCGAACAAATACGTAACCACACGGTCGCCGTAATAGCTCCAGCCGATAATCGTGGAATAAGCGAAGCACAGAATGCCCAGCATAAGCACGGGTTTGCCCACATACGGAATGGTGCCGAACACCTCGTTTGCCAACGTGGTGCCATCCACCACCGCGCCCGATGCCATAATCTCTGGATGCGCCACCAGTGTGCTTACCATGACCAGGGCGCTTAACAGGCAAATGACCACCGTGCACCAAAACGCGCCTGTCATAGCCACCAATGCCTGACGAGCCGGATTCTTGGAAGCCGCCGCCGCAGAAACAATCGGCGCCGTTCCCAAACCGCTTTCGTTGGAGAACAAACCGCGTGCGCAGCCAAACTGCAGCGCCGTAACAATGCCGCTGCCAACCGCGCCGCCAAACGCAGCACGCGGCGTAAACGCGCACTCGAAAACAAGGGAAATCGTCTCGCCTAGAAACGACGCATTCGTTATTAAGATGTACAAGCAGCCCAGAATGTAAGCGCCGCCCATAAACGGCACAAGCTTCGTGCAAATGCCGGAAATGTTCTTCAGGCCGCCCACCACAATCAGTGCAGCAGACCCAATGATCACAAATGTCACCACAGCTTTAGAAACATCGAAGTTCGCAGAAATTACGCTGGTCATCGCGCTGGTTTGCACCGCAGAGCCAATACCGAAAATCGTGAAGCACGCAAAAACGCTGAACCAAATAGCGGCAAATTTCGCCCACCAAGGAACGCTGCCATCGGGGCGCTTGAAACGCTGCTCCCACACATGCATGGCGCCGCCCATCATCTCGCCCTTCGAGTCCATGGTGCGATGCTTCATGGAAATGAACACTTCCGTGTACTTTGTGGCCATGCCCAAAACGCCCGTGAGCCACATCCATAAAACAGCGCCCGGACCGCCCGACAAGACCGCCGTGGCAACGCCCACAATAGAGCCGGTTCCCAGCGTAGAGGCAAGCGAAGTCACCATCGCGCCAAAGTTCGTTATATCGCCTTTTGCCTGGTCATCAGAAGAAATAGAAAGCTTTAGGGCAAGCGGCAGCTTCCGCTGAATGCCCTTCGTGCGAATGGTGGTATACACATGGCACACCAGCAAAAGCACGATCATCGGCGGGCCCCACACAAAGGCATCCACCGCGTCCAAAGCGGATACAAAATCCATCTATAAGCCTCTCAACTGCGCTTTCTTGCGTTTTACACGCATGCGCATACAGGGCGCAAATGCACCCCTAAATTAGTCGAACCTGACTATTTTACTCCAGTTTAAGGCTCATCCAGAAAAACACACTAATGCATCCGCCATCGGCGCAGCTATTGACTCCAGAAGCCATCGAAGATGCGCATGACATCTTGCCCGATCATCACCACGCACAGCACCAGAATAAAGCACATACCAAGCGACGTGATAACGTTCAGCGCGCGCTCCGACGCAAGGCGGCGCGTGATGCGCTGATAGATTTCAATAACGAAGCGGCCACCATCAAGCGGGGTAATAGGCAGCAGGTTCATTAGACCCAAAGAGACAGAAATCATACCCGTGAACAGCAAAAACGTTTCAAATCCTTGCTCGGCAGCTGTTTTGGAGATAATCGCAATGCCCACAATCGAAGACGACTGCGACACGGTTTCCGCCACCGTTGCCGGGTTGAACAAGTTCAAGATAGCCTGCGCAACCATCACAATGTAGTTGAATCCCACGGCAATGGACTGCAACGGGTTCAGCGTACGATGCGTGATTTCACCTGTATCCGTATTCTGAACGTCAAAGCCCAGAATCGAATACACAACCACGAACGCCAACACAGCAAAAACCAGGTTCACCGCAATGCCCGCCAGCAGAATCACCGAACGTTTCCAAAAAGGAAGAGAACGGTACTGCTGCTTGTACTCGTGCTCAAACAGGGCTTTTGCGTCTTTACAAGGACGCGGTTGACCTTCTTCGTATGCCACGGGAACGGGAAGCCCCGCCTTTTCCGCCTTCTTGATTTGCCGACGCGTTGGGCGCACGTCCACCAAACGATACGTGTTGTACTGATCTTTCTTCTTGGGACCCGTCAAGCAGCCCCACTCCACCAGCTCGTCTAAAGCCTTGAGCGCTTCGTCGTCGGAAATGCCGCAGTCGCGCGCAATATCTTCCATTTCTGCTGTTCCACGCGCATACATGGCGGCAAGCGTCATTTGCAAGTACGGGCTCATGGGGCCGGTTTCCATGCCGCACACGCGCGCATAGCCGCCCAACGGCACGCACGTCACGCCAAAACGCGTCTCACCATGACGAATGCTCAAGCCCGGACCGGGAAAACCCACCATGAACTCGGTCACCCGCACGCCAAATGTACGCGCCGCCAGATAATGCCCGCCCTCGTGGATGATGACCAGCAACCCCAAAAGAAGCGACACGTATACCAGCATCAGAAGAATATCCATGCAGAAAAATCCTTTCACCAGGTTTCTATTAGAATTCTACCTGGGGAAACTTTGTAAAGAGCGCGGTCTTGAAAAAATCCAGCGGAACACAACAAAGCCGCTACAGCCCCAACACATGCCGCGCCTGAGCGCGCGCCCATGCGTCTACTTCCTCAAGCTGCTCAAGCGACTCCACCGCCTGCGCCTGATGCGCCTCCATAACCGACTCAACACAATCGGCAATGCCCAAATACGAGCATTGCTCGCCCAAAAACGCCGCCACCGCAATCTCATTCGCAGCATTCATCGCGCACGGCAGCGTACCGCCCACCGTACCCGCATGGCGAGCAAGCGCCAAGCAGCGGAACGTTTTTTCATCGGGTGCTGCGAACTCAAGCGACCCCAGCGTACGGAAATCAAGCGGCTGAACAGGAGCTTCCCAGCGATCGGGAAACGATAACGCAAATTGGATGGGGATACGCATGTCCGTTGTTCCCAAGTGCGCCTTAACGCTTCCATCGGTGAACTCGACCATGGAATGAATGGCGCTTTGCGGCTGCACCACCACTTCAATCTTATCGTACGGCATATTGAACAAATGATGCGCCTCAATAACTTCCAGTCCCTTGTTCATCAGGGTCGAAGAATCAATGCTTATCTTTGCACCCATATTCCACGTAGGGTGCGCAAGCGCCTGAGCAGGAGTAACGTCCTTCAACTCCGCCGCTGTCTTACCGCGAAACGGTCCGCCCGATGCTGTGACCCACAGCTTTGCGACTTCCTTAGGATTCTCGCCCAAAAGGCACTGATAGATTGCACCGTGCTCTGAGTCAATCGGCATAAGCGCGCCCGCGCGTCCCGCGCGCGCATCAAGCTGGGCGGCCATGGGCATAATCAAATCGCCGCCCACCACCAGCGACTCCTTATTTGCCAGCGCCAAAACCTTGCCCGCACGCAGCGTTTCGTAGCTCACGCGCAAACCTGCGGCTCCCACCAGGGAATTCACCACAACGTCAACGTCATCGGCTTGAATCAAACCCAAAACCGCCTGGAAGCCAAAACGGCAACCTTCGGGCGCATCTGCGCTGCCCACTAAGTCATCGCGGCCAATCGCACAGTTTTTGACGCCAAATTCTTTCGCCTGAGCAGCTAAAACACCCGCACGACCGCCCACAGCCAACGCAGTGACTTTTAGCTTATCTGCATGCTGGCGACACACATCAAGCGTTTGCGTTCCAATAGAGCCCGAAGATCCTAAAACAGCGATTCGTTTCATATTGCCTTCTTAAAACACCACGTTGATACAGCCGCCAAACGTCAAAAGGACAAACGCCACCGCAGCCGCAATGAACATCGAGTCGGTACGGTCAAGCAAGCCGCCGTGACCAGGCATAATAGTACCCGAGTCCTTTACGCCGGAATTGCGCTTGATGCGGCTTTCCGCAAGGTCACCCAAAACACTCATCAGACCGCAAATCAATCCAAAGATAAGCGCCTGCGGCACCGAAATGGTTACACCCGGAACAACAACGAACACGCACCACACCGCCATCGAGGTCACAATGCCGGCAACAAAGCCTTCCCAGCTTTTCTTCGGGCTAATGTGCGGCGCCAGCTTATGCTTGCCAATCTTGCTTCCCACCAGGTACGCCATACCGTCGTTGAGCCACACACTCGCGAAAATCACGAACAGCGCCAACGAGCTATACGGCCACTCCATGGCGGTGTCAATCAGCACAAAGCTCGAGAGCAACAGGCCCGTGTAGTGAGCGCCAAAGAAGCTCACGCCCACATCGGCAATGCGCGCGCGCAGCCAAAACACGTACCACACCAACAGCGCCAAAAGCAGCAGCAACGACACCATCATGCAACCCGCCAAGCCCCATAAATGAGCAGCCGGCGGAAAAGCAACTGCGCCGATAATGCCTAAAACCTCGTTGGGCAATTTCGAGTCTTTGCGCAGCATGAAGTAGAACTCGCCCGCGCAAATGCCCGCTGTCACCGAAAGCATTACAACTAAACCCCAGCCGCCCAAAACAATGCCAGCCAGCGTCAGCACAATGTAGATGAAACCAGTACGCAAACGAACCTGCAGGTCAGAGGCGTTCTTGAAGCGGTTCGGCGTCTTTTTATACGCCGCATCTTTTAAGCGCTCGCCACGCGTGGGCTCGGTGCGATCCTGCTCATTCGAGCCATCGTTATAGCGGCTCTGGCGAAACTTGTCGCGAAACGTTCCCGGCTCAGGGTCATGCGGCCATTCTTGCATGTCGCGGTTATCTTGCTCGGACATGACTACTTCACACCTCCGAATCGGCGATCGCGCCCTTGGTACTGAAGCAAAGCACGCAAAAACTCATAGCGATCGAAATCGGGCCATAAAACATCGGTTACCACAAATTCAGAATAGGCAATCTGCCATAAAAGAAAATTGGAGACACGCATCTCGCCGCTCGTGCGAATGAGCAGCTCAGGGTCGGGAATATCATCGGTATAAAGGAATTTCGCGAAGGCCTCTTCGCTGCACTCCAGCTCTTCACCCCGTTCATGCGCTTCCCGCGCTGCCTGGGCAAAGGCCGCCGCCGCATCCACAATTTCCTTGCGGCCGCCGTAATTCACCGCAACAACCAGCGTCATACCCGAATTGTCTTTCGTGGTCTCCCACGCTTGTTTGAACGCATCACGCGTTTTCGGCGGAAGCATAGACAAATCACCGATGGTCTTCACACGCACGTGCTCTTTATGCAGCTCCGCCACTTCGGCCAACATGGTTTTTGCAAACAAATCCATAAGCCCAATAACTTCTTCGGGCGGGCGCTTCCAGTTCTCAGAGGAGAAGGAATAGATAGTCAAGTATCGAATACCCAGATCAGAAGCCATGCGAATAGATTCACGAACAGCCTCGATTCCTGCTTTATGCCCGCTCAACCTATTTTTACCGCGTGCTTTTGCCCAGCGCCCGTTGCCGTCCATAATCAATGCAACGTGCTTCGGAATACGCTCCAAATCAAGCGCCTTCGGATCAAGACCCTCGGGAGGGCTCGGGTATATGTAGTCCAGTGGCTTATTCA
>CAKTVK010000057.1 GCA_934623455.1 uncultured Eggerthellaceae bacterium
GGTGACCAGGGCTTTCAGCACTACGTAGCCGTGATCGTTGTACGCACGCACCACGTCGCCCTGTTTAATGCCACGTGCGGCGGCGTCGCTGGCGTTGATCTTGATCTGCGGCTCGGGCTCAAGCTCGCGCATCATGGGGTTGTAAGCAAGCTGGGAATGAACGTGGTACTTGTGATGCTGGCTGCATCCCATCAGGGGATACTTCTCGCGCATCGGATTCTCCCAGTATGCCTCGTGCGCCGGTTCGTAGTAGGGGCGCTTCTCGTAGTCGGCGATCTTCTGGCCAACGTAGCCACGCGGCATGGGCTTTTCCAGGTAGAACTTCACGCGCGCCGTTTCCGCGGAACCCGTTGCAGCAACCGGTGCCGTAGAGGCGTACAGCGGCGTGCGCACCATGGAATCCTTCTGGAAGCGGTCGTAATTGATGCCGAATTTCTCGTTCAGGCCATTTGCGTCTTTGAGCACGGCGTCGATGAGTTCCTTGTTCGATGCGCCGTTGCCGTAAATGGCGCCCATACCCAGCGTTTCGGCGATGGAACGCATGATTTCCAGATCGGTCTTGCATTCGAACGCAGGCTCCACGGCCTTCTGCTGGAACATAAGATAAGGCGTGGGGCAGCCACTGTCGTAATCTTCCGTTTCAAAGATGTGCGGAACGGGGAGCACCAGGTCAGCGTACTTGGCGGTGTCGGTCATGTTGACGTCGGCACACACCACGTAGGGGACCTTCTTCACGGCTTCAATAAGCTCCTGACGACCCGATTCGCAGCACAGCATGTTGCCGTTGCAGCACCACAGAACCTGAATGTCACATTCTTTTCCGCCCCAGCTCTTCTTCTCCAGGATTTCCGGAAGATGCGTGCCGGTGGTGTTAACGCCCAGCTTGCCCATGAAGAAAGCGGTGTTGTTGACTAGCGAGTTGAACGGCGAGGTGTTGCCGCAGATAGCGCCACCGGGAACACCGTAGTTGCCCGTCTGGCAGGCAATGAGCGCCAAATTCTTGAAATTGTGATGAGAGTTCACATGATGGCCGAAGCCCTGGAACGTCATAACGAAGCTGGGGCCATCGGCGTACATCTGCGCAAGCTTGATGATGTCCTCTTCAGGAATGTCGCAGATTTCAGCAGCCTTGGCAACGGTGTATTCCTTGATGTTGTCCAGGCAAACCTGATAGCAGGTCTTAACCTTCCTACCGTCGGACAACGTGTATTCGCCCAGGATAGCGGGCTTTTCTGCCTGCTCCAAGGGAGCCTGCGCGCCGGTCGCTTCGTCCCAAACCACAATGGGGTCAATAACGGTAGGCATGCCGTAAGCGTTCAGCGGGCCTTCCTTGGCGGCCTGGCCGTATGCGCTCATGCGAACGTAGGTGCCGTCTTCGCCCACCAGGAACGGAGCAACGGTGAGCGTGCGCAGGTATTCTTCGTTGTACAGCTTGTTCTCATGGATGTAGTTCGCCATGGCCAGCATCAAAGCGCCGTCCGTACCAGGGCGAATGGGCACATACATGTCGGAATGCGCGGCAGAAGCCGTGTACTGCGGGTCAATGGTGATCAGCTTGGCGCCCTTTTCGCGCGCCTGGCACACGAACTGCCATGCGTGGATGTAGGCCTCGGCGGGGTTGCCGCCCCACGAGAAGATGTATTTCGAATTCACCGCGTCGGCGAAGCTGTTGCCTGTGTTGCCTAGCGCAATCATCTGCTCATAAATCTGGGCGTAGTCGGCGCTTGCGCCCAAAACGGTGCCGCCAATAGCGGTCAGGAAGCGGCCGTATGCAACGGACATATAGCCTGCTTGCGCGCCATTCAGAACACCGTAAGACGCATAAGACGACCACACTGCGAACGATGTGCCGCCATACTGCTTGATTGCTGCGCCAATCTTGCCGCTCACTTCGGCAATGGCTTCATCCCAGCTGATGCGCTCCCACTGGCCAGCACCGCGCTCGGTGCCTTCCACGCGACGCATGGGGTACTTCAAACGGTCTGGATCGTACAAACGCTGGGGCTGCGTATAGCCCTTTACGCAGATACGACGCCACTGCGCGTCGGCCTCGGGGTACTGCGCTGCAGCAACTTTGACGACCTTGCCCTCGCGCACCGTAACGTCCATGTGGCATTTGCTTCCGCAGTTACCGCGGCAACCGCTATGGAATACCGACTCTTCGGCGGCAACTTCCCCTGCCTCAGCAACAGGAGCCAACGCGCCTGTAACCGCAGTTCCAGCTACCGCAGCCACACCTGCAACTGCAGCGGTGGTCTTGAGAAAGCTTCTGCGAGTAAGCCCAGCTGTCGAGCCATTCATTCCCGACATCTCTCCTCCTTTAAAGATATGGGGCTTTTCTCGCGTTTTACTGCGGGCGCGCTTGATCGCGAATTCAAGCAAGCCGCTGCGCAGGGAAGCCCCTCTTTCCTCCATTACAGAATCGGCCTGATTCTCTTCGAGCGTCATATTATCGCAATGCTCTGCGACTTTCAAGCACTAAAGATGACATTCCGCAGGTGATTGCAAGCAAGCCACGCGATGACGTGGGTTTTCGGGAAAGAGCGGCGGCACTTGCGGGATGCAGCTCTCGCCCAGCAGCAGCGGCTTGCGGGACGACGACACCTCGACTCCCCGAAAGAGAAAGAGAGCCGCCGGGCACCTACCCCTCAAACAAACCCGTACCGCTAAATCGGTCAATAAAAGCTTTGATTCTCCCAATGATGTGCAGGCGCTTTCCCGCATAATCCCCCGCAGGAGCAAACCGCGACGTCTTTGTCGCCATAAGCTCCGAGATTGCCGTGCCACTTTCGGAAACTTCACCGTCAAGAAACGCACGCTCAACGAACGAGCGCGTCTCTTCTGGCTTGAGTCGCTCATCCGTGATAATGCTCTCCAGTTCCTTTTCACTTTCTGCCTTAATATAAGCACGCCAATCAGCATCCACATCATTTGAACCATTAATGGAGTCGATGAATCGCTCAATCAGGTCACGCTTATTGCGCAATTCGTAGCTGGCATTAATAGCGCTCATAATGTCGGCAATCAACACCTTGTCGCGGCAATTGTCATCGTGATACTTCTTAACCAGCATCAAAATGTAATCGATACCTATATCAACAGTTTTTAGCAACTCAATCTCGAACACCAGATCGTCGTTTATAAGTGCGCCGTCAACATCGGGTTTACGATACTTTTCTCGCAGATCAACGTAAACACTGCGGTAGTCCTGCTCGTCACGAGGCAACAACGTGTCATCGGCGGCAAACTCATCAAAGCTGGTAAGAATGTTGCGCAGCCGAAGCAAAGTGCCGAATAGCCTGATGAACGCCTTTTCATTTTCTTCGCCAAAGGGCATCTCGCCTGGAGCCCATCGCGCCTGCAGTTCAGCTAATCTATCTCGATACTCGCCCAAATACTCCTTGTAAGGCTTCAGCAGCACAATGCCATGCGCGTCTTTGTCGCCAAACAGGCTGACCGCCTTGTTGACTTCGTCCTCCAAATTGCGGAAGCACACGATATTGCCGTAATCCTTAACGGCATTCAGAATGCGATTCGTGCGACTAAACGCCTGAATCAGGCCATGCAGGCGCAGATCCTTGTCAACCCACAGGGTGTTCAGCGTAGTGGCGTCAAAACCCGTAAGGAACATATTTACCACAATAACCAGGTCAACCTCGCGATTTTTCATGCGAAGACTCAAATCCTTGTAGTAGTTTTGGAAGCCGTCTTCGCCGCCGCTGGTGCTGAAATTCGTAGAGAAGCAGGCGTTGTAATCCTGAATGGCCGACTCTAGAAAATCGCGACTTGGCGCATCAAGGCTCGCAACGTCGAAGCTCTCGTCGGGTAGACCGCAGCCGTCGTCGGCCTCGTTGGGACCAAACGAGTAAATCAGCGCCACCTTCAGCTTCTGTCCGCCGCGCTCTTCCTGAATGCGCTTAAAGGCCGAGTAGTACACTTTGGCAATATCGATGCTCGCTACGCAAAACAGGCTATTGAAACCCATGACGCGTCGCCCTTTGAGCGGATACGAGTAACCTCCCTTGGTCTTTTGGTCGTAGTGATCAAGAATGTAGTTCACAATCATGTCAATGCGCGCTTGGGTCTTCAAGGCGCTTTCGCGATAAATCGCATACACCTTCTCGTCTTCCATGCGGTCGCGCTCGCGCAGCGTGGAAATATAGTCGATTCGGAAAGGCAGCACGTTGCCATCGCGGATGGCATCAACAATCGTGTAGGTATGCAGCTTATCACCGAATGCCTGCTCAGTCGTGCGCAGCTGTGGGCTGCCCGATGCGCTAGCGTTTTCGGCAAAGATAGGCGTGCCCGTGAAACCAAAGATGTGGTACTTCCTGAAGTGCTTCACAATTGATGTATGCATATCGCCGAACTGGCTTCTGTGGCACTCGTCAAAAATCAGCACTACATGCTTATCGTAAACAGGATGCTTGGGGTTCTTGTCAATGAAGATTGACAGCTTCTGGATAGTGGTCACCAGAATCTTGTACTCATGCGGCGCGCCGTGTTCGTCTTTGTCCTCCAGCTGACGCTGCAGGATGGACGTATTCTTCGAGCCGTTGGCGGCACCTTTTTCGAACTTGTCGTATTCGCGCATGGTCTGATAGTCCAGATCCTTGCGGTCAACCACAAAGATAACCTTATCCACACCTTCCATGCCGCTGGCAAGACGAGCGGTCTTGAAGCTGGTAAGCGTTTTGCCAGAACCCGTGGTATGCCACACGTAACCACCTGCCGCCGTTGTACCCAGCATAGCCTTATTGTTTTCGGAAATCAGAATGCGATTCAGAATGCGCTCAGTTGCTACAATCTGATAAGGGCGCATAACCATAAGCGTGCCATCTTCGGTGAAGATGCAGTACTTGGTCAGAATATTCAGCAACGTGTGCTTTGCGAAGAACGTTTTGGTGAAGGGCACCAGGTCCATGATGGGCTTGTTATCCGCAGCTGCCCACCAGCTAGTAAACTCAAAAGAGTTGGAAGTTTTTTTGGTGCTGCCTTTTGCTTTCGTCGTCTCTTCCACGTGATTCATACGCGTAGAGTTTGAGTAGTATTTTGTTTGCGTACCATTGGAGATAACGAAGATTTGAACGTACTCATATAGCCCGCAACCACTCCAGAAACTATCGCGTTTATAGCGCTCTATCTGGTTAAACGCTTCTTTAATTGCTACGCCACGTCGCTTTAATTCGATATGCACCAAAGGCAATCCATTAACCAGGATGGTCACGTCGTAGCGATTCTCGTAATTGCCATCGGTGGTGGTGTACTGGTTAAGCACTTGCAGCGAGTTGTTATGGACATTCTTCTTGTCAATCAGACGAATGTTCTTGGTGGAGCCGTCGTCGCGAGAAAACGCCTGAATATAGTCTTCCTGAATGCGGCGTGTCTTTTCCAGCGGACCTTCATTCTCGCTGGCAATGCTTTGCCTGAAAAAGCGCTTCCATTCGCCATCCGTAAAGGTAATGTCGTTCAATTGCTCCAATTTGGAGCGCAAGTTCACAATCAAATCCGTTTCACTTGAAATGGAAACGTATTCATAGGCTTGTTTTTGAAGTTGTCTGATAAAAGCTGCTTCAAGAGCCGCTTCGGACTGGTAGGAGTCGGAACGAGCATTATCGATGGGCGTGGTTGCGCACACGGTGGACCGACCGCCGAAGGCCATAAGATCGAAGCTCACATCTTTGGGAAGACTATCCAAAACCGAGGATGCAGAATCAACATCGGGGAACGCCACAGCAGCATGCTCCACGTAACCAGGGCCATCCACCTCGGTATAAACATTCAGCTCATCGGTCATGCAATCTTCCCTTTCCGTTCAAGGCAAGGCAAAAGAAACCCCGCCTTATCGTTCCATTCCATCAATGATATTCGTTACCAAGGAAACCATAATCCCCTTTTCTTCGGACTTCAATTCGGCAATCATGATAGCCAGCGCCACCAACGTACTGTAAGCAATGCCGCATCCCAGCAGAAAGACAAACGATAACACCATCGCATTAGACGCTTAGATTCAGATTGCCATCATCTGATTCGAAGAGGACGATTTCGTTACCCATAAACCCGCCCTTCCGACTAAGCCGTTTTTTCCTTAAAGGTCAGAAGCTTATCGCGATAGTACTCATACTGCTTCCTGCGAGCGGCAATTTCAGCAGGAAGACCTGCGGAAATGTCATTGACAAGAGCGTAAAGAACATCCAGCGCGTCGGTTATTTCACGTTGTTTCTCCAATGAAGGAACCGGCAACATTAGTTTTGATAGGATTTTTCCGTTTGTTAATGCACGTGTTGTATATGAGGAATGAGCAACAATCCATTTGCGAATATCGTGCGTTTCAAAGCAATACGCGCAGTAAGACGGATTCAATAAATCGGTCTTTGGTCTGGCCCTAAGCAGAAATCCGCTAAATACGCAACTGGGGATATCCTCCACCAACGCAGCCGTTTTACCTATTTCGTCCTTTGTTTCAGAGGTGCGTGTGAAAAAAACATCTCCACGAAAGGCATTGCAACTCGCAATATCTTTTTCACTAGCATCCACCAAACCTCTAACGGAATCGGCAGTCAACTTTCCGCCGCGATAAACATCGACATAATTCACAATGGGCGATCCATGTCCAAAAAATTCCTTGCCTTTGTTCAATCCGTTTTTAAAATCAAATAAGTCGCCAACAGGAATTCGAGGTACGGAGCAATCAAACGACATAAGTTCATCGAGCGCAACCGCATACTGGCGCCTGCGCGCCTCCAGCTCCGCCTCCAGCTCCGCCTCCAGCTCCGCCTCCAGCTCCGCGAAGGAGTCTAACACACGTACAATCTCTTCCTGCACTTCCATAGGAGGAACAGGAATACGAAATGCCAAAATTGCCCTCTTATCACCACGGGGCATTTTGGCTCCCTTTGAGTTCTGCACGTTGTATTCAGTAAAGGTTCGTCCAGCAAGCACCTGCCAAAGAAATGCGGGGCTAAGCTCGGAAGAATCGTTTACGCGAATAACCAGAACATCCCCATTTGTTCCACCATCACAATCAGCAAGCCACATCTTCTTTAAATAGGGACGAATATTACCTAAAAGGATATCGTTCGGTTGAAAAGCGATGCATTTCTCTTCCAATGGAATACGAATTTCGGTGCTTCTACCATGATATTCCTGCAGCAACTCATTAACGCCGATGTAAGAACCTTCTTCGAGCTCCGATGCGAAAACGCGCTCCTTTGAATAACTCACCACTTCGCCAAGCGTCTTATACTCCACCCCATCAGGGCAAAGACATTCAATCAATTCATCGATGCGACTCATTCCGCATCCTTCCCTTCATCGCCAAGACGGGCAACGTTTACCAACAACTGCGCAAAATCCAGCGCGTTCATACTGGTTACCACAGGCTTTCCCGTTTGTTCTTCAATCTGCTTGCGCGCATTGCCCGCCACAGTGCCGCCACGCTTCGCAACATCGCGATTCTGATTCAGCCCTTCCGGCTGCTCCACGCGAGAGATTTCAGTGGTGGTAGCTTCCGCTAACATGTTCAGCACCAATTCGGTATTGCTCATGTTGTCGCGAAGATTTTCCTTCTTCAAACCTTTCAGATTCTTGTACTCACGGGTAGAAAGCCCACTCCACGCGCGCGTGATGTCGTTAGTTAGAATGGCGAACTCTTTTCCCTGTTCAACTCCGCGTTGGCGCCACTCATCGGTGAGCTCCTTGCGGATGTCAATTGCCAGTAGGCGTTGGCGAATCCACCCTTCGGAGTAGCCCTTTTTCAGGTACGTTTCCAGCGCGCGGTTTATGGCAAGCTCGGGGTCGATGGTCTCATCGATGCGCTCCGCACCCACCTGGGCAAGCCACAACTTAAAAGGCTCCGCCTTCTTAGAGGGAATAGACTGGATGATGCGCAAAATGCCCTGCGTGGTGGCAGCATTTGTTTTGCGGCGCCGCCCATCCGGGGCAAGCATCTCTACGGAGGTACAAATTGTACCCCACTCCAAATTCAGCTCGACATCGCGCTGCCTCATGCGCTTGATGTATTGCTTCGGATCGGCGCTGTCGGTAAGCGCCCCCACCACATCAACAATGGAGAAGTACCACTCCTGCTCATCGTCGTTCCACGCAGAGCGAATCTGCCTGCTTTCGAATAATTTGATACTCTCTGCTTGATTGTGTGCTACTCGTGTCTGATGTGTCATGGTATCCCTCCTTCGCGTTTATCTGAAGAGCGCCCTATGCGCCTTTGATTTTTACCGTAGTGGCGCAGACTGGGATCACTTTCCTTCCAGATCGGCTACAATGGCGTCGATTTTTTCGCGAAGCTCCTGTTCACGTGCCACAATGCGAGCAATCTCCGCGTTCAGGGCTTTGATATCAACTTGCTCGCGCGTGTCTTCCTTTTCCACGTAGCTGCTCACGCTCAGATTGGCATCGTTGGCAACAATGTCATCATTGGAAACAGCCTTGCAGAAATAATCCACATCTTCTCGCGTTTCAATGGCGACGATGATGTGCTCAATATTCTCGGGCTCCACATGGTTGCGCGTGTCATAGCGCTTGAATTCGCTCGACGCGTCAATAAAAAGAACGTCGCTCGTCTTCTTCGCCTTCTTTAAGACGATGATGCACGTTGCGATTGACGTACCAAAGAAGCAGTCGGGCGGCAGCTGGATAACGGTATCCACAAAGTTGTTGGCAATAAGATACTTTCGTATTTTGCCCTCGGCACCACCACGGTAGAGCACGCCCGGAAACTCGACAATCGCCGCCGTGCCGTCCGTAGAAAGCCAGCTGAGCATATGCATGGCAAATGCGAGGTCCGCTTTTGACTTTGGCGCCAGCACGCCTGCGGGGCTAAAGCGCGGATCGTTGATATTGAGCGGATTAGAGTCGCCTTCCCACTTGATAGAATAGGGGGGATTCGAAACGATTGCATCGAATGGCTCATCATCCCAGTGTTTAGGGTCCTTCAACGTATCGCCCAGCTGGATATCGAACTTGTCGAAATTGATGTCATGCAGGAACATATTGATGCGTGCCAGATTGAACGAGGTCAGGTTGATTTCCTGGCCGAAATAGCCCTTGCGCACCTTGTCCTGACCCAAAATTTTCTCAAACTTCAGCAAAAGCGATCCCGAACCGCAGGCTGGGTCGTACACCTTATTGACCTCATCGCGGCCGATGAGCACAATGCGCGCCAAAAGCTCGCCAATTTCCTGCGGCGTAAAGAACTCGCCGCCCGATTTACCCGCATTGGTGGCATACATGTTCATGAGGAATTCGTAGGCATCGCCAAAAGCATCAATGCGATTGTCCTTGAAGCTCCCCCCAAAATCCAAGCTGCCGATTTTTTGAAGCAAGGCCGCAAGCTTTGCGTTCTTCTCGACGACGGTGTTGCCCAATTTGGCAGAGTTTACGTCCATGTCGTCGAACAGGCCTTTAAGATCGTTTTCTGATTCGGTGCCCACCGCACTGCCTTCAATGTTCTTGAACACGCGCTCCAAGGTTTCGTTGAGGTTTTCGTCGTTGGCAGCGTTGGCGGTAACATTGCAAAAAAGCTCACTGGGCAGAATAAAGAAGCCTTTATCCTTCACAGTCACTTCGCGCCCATATTCTGCCTCTTCGTCGGGAAGCTTCGCGTAGTCGAAGTCGAAGTTGTCCGCCGCTGCCTCTTCTGCGTTCAGGTAATCACATAAGTTTTCGCTGATGAATCGGTAGAAGAGCGTACCTAAGATGTACTGTTTGAAGTCCCAGCCATCCACACTGCCGCGCAAATCGTCGGCGATGGACCAGATGGTCTTGTGAAGTTCAGCGCGCTGCGCCTCGTTGGTAGCATTTGCCATGGGATTCCTCTCGAAACGAGGGTCTAGTTGCACATTTTTTTCATTTTACTACTCCCCCGCCAACCGCAACAAAGAAAGCTTCCCTACCTGACCGTGATTCCCTTAAGGACGGAACCTCAACGTCCCGCACGCAAAAAAAGGCGACCGGCAAGGGCGGAGCCGAACGTGCGACGTTTTGGATGGGCCGAGCGAGTTACAAACCCGAAGAAGCATTGTCCAAGCGGAGTCCGTTCGGCGAATCTCTTGCCGGTCGCCGCGAGCAGGCAGCAGGTCGCAAAAAGGTGAAAAAGACCCCGTCACTTTTTCACCTTTGTTGACAAAAGGTGGGGTAATTTGTCAACAAAAAAGCCGCTCGCGTGAACGGCTTTTTGGGTTTTTGGAATTAATGATGCAAATGGCGCAACTCTTCTTTGCACCAGGGCGGATACACGCGCTCGCCTGCGGAATTCGTCAAATGATACGAGCAGAACGGAATCGCACGTCCATCAGGCATGGCAACGGTCATGGAGCACTCACGCAGGCGCTGGATATCCATGGTCCACGCATCCATGTAGTCCATAATCACAATGGACAAGCCGTCGCGCACATACACGCCCTTTTTCGCAAGAATATCCAAGAATACGGAACCCTGCGGCGAATCGGGGCTGAAGCCCGCCGTGTATTCCTCGTAGCTCATGCGACGCGATGCCGGATAAAAACCGCTGGGATGTTCGGCGGCTTCCGCGTCTTTCACCAGGAAAACGCCCGTATCGCACAAGGGATTGCTTGTGCCCAGCGGCCAAATGTCGTACACATCCAGCAAGCCATCGGACTGCGCGGCAAGCTCTTGAATAACGTCACCCGCATTGATGTTGTCAACAAATTCCGTGTCGAAGCGGCCCGACGAAAACGCCGGCTGCAACGCAAGACCTGCAATAACATCGGAATTATCCATGGCATAGCGCAGCACATCACCCAGCTGGTCAACGTTCAAACCTTCCAGAATGGTCATGCACAGCACCACTTGCACGCCCGCTTGGCGGCAACGCTCGATGCATTTCAGCTTGATATCCAAAATGTCACGCCCGCACGTTTCTTCGTACACCTTGCCCGTCAAGCCATCGAAGGACAGGAAGATGCCGGTAATGCCTGCATCGCGCAGCTGCTCAATGTAACCGTCACGCGCAGCAATGACCAGGCCGTTTGTATTCAACTCAACGCCCCAGAAGCCCATTTCGCGCGCCATGCGGATGATATCCATCAAGTCCTTGCGGCATGTGGGCTCGCCGCCGGTGATTTGCACAGCGCCATCGGTTCCCACGGCATTAGCAATCACTTGATACATGGCGCGAATCTCGTCGAGCGTGGGATCGTGCTTGTTCGTGTCGGCGCTCATGAAGCACACGGGGCACTTCAAGTTGCAGCTCGTAGTGACCTCGATCTCAATAAGCGTACCGCGACGCTCATGGCGCGCGCACGTACCGCACCCATACGGGCACGGCGCCGTGGCGGGCAGCGTGTTGCGCGGTGCAACTTTCGGCATGGCACCGCTTGTTATCCACTTGAAGTGCTCTTTTTCGGGCCATACACGCGTGGTGATGGGACCATGCTCGGGGCAGGTACGCGCCATGCGCACCACGCCTTGGTCGTCGGCGTAGATATCCGCCTTGAGCGATTTCAAACAATGCGGGCACAACGCCAGCGTGTTATAGAGATGTTCCACGAAAAGTCGCCTTTCGTCTAATCATTCAAACTTCGAAGCACCTGTTCAACGCCCTGATTCACCACATCGTACGCAAGCAGTCGCGTTCACGGAGCCACCGGAGCGCCGCCCCGCCAAGCCTGCTGCAGCGTCAACCCCACCGGAGCGCCAGCCCCGCCAGAGCGGCTACTCCGCCGCAGGCGCGCCTTCCTCTTCCCCTTCGGGGTAATAATGCGTACCATCGGGGTTATCCAGATACTGGCGCGGGTCATGCTCGTCGTTGGGCGGCGTGGAAATGGTGATGCCCATGAAATCGACCCAATCCAGCACGCGCTGCGCCACGCGGATAGTCGGCTGGTACTGAGCGGCGCGCTTCATGGCCTTCAGGCACGAAATGGCATGAGCCAAGTCGGTAACCTCGTCAACGTCGGCGATGGGCGCAAAGTAAGCGCACGGAAGATTCTCGGCATCGATCTTCTCAACGTAGGCATCAAGCGCGGGCTTGCCATCCAGGTTGTAGTAAACGCCCTGATGGTTGATGGG